>CAYTCQ010000048.1:0-5036 GCA_964436485.1 uncultured Candidatus Saccharibacteria bacterium
ATGAGATTGACGTGATGGCTATGATTGGCAGTAAGCGTTTTATTGTCGAGGCTAAGTATCACAATATTGCCGGCATCAAAACACATGTTGATACCGTCATGTACGCACAAGCTCGGCTTGAAGACATTGTTGAAGCTGAACCAGCTGAAGCACGTAAAAAATATGAATACGCTATGTGGGTTGTGACAAATACAAAGTTTACCGACACGGCTATCAAATATGCTCGCTGCCGCGGTATTCGTCTGACAGGCTGGAGCTATCCGCGAGGGGAGAGTCTTGAAGACGTTATCATTCAAAAGAAGCTCTATCCTGTGACAGTACTTCCATCACTTCCAAAAACCCTCCTTCTAACACTCGCAGAGCAAAACATTATTCTTGCCCAAGATCTTTTGACATATGAAGTCAAAGATATGGTCAAGTCATTCGGTATTAGTCGTGACCTCGCCGAAAAACTTGTTGCAGAGGTTTCTGAAATGACAGGTGTGTCTTCATAGCAGTTTATGGCTCATACAACAGGCACGCTCTATATAGTAGCTACACCGATAGGCAACCTTGAGGATATTACGCTTCGTGCCCTTCGTGTGCTCAAGGAAGTAGACACTATTTTGTGTGAGGACACACGTCATACAAAAAAACTTCTTTCCCACTATGATATTCATACAAAGACACAGAGTTTTCATGCGCATTCTGATATAGACAAAATGAAGCACATTGCCTCACTTCTTGAAGAAGGGAAGAGTCTCGCACTTGTATCAGACGCAGGCACTCCGCTTGTTTCAGATCCAGGGTCACCACTTCTTACATATCTGCGTACATATTTTGATGATATTTCAATTGTGCCTGTAGTGGGAGCGAGTGCGCTCACTGCCGCTATATCTGTGGTGCCGATTCCAAGTGGTAGATTTACGTTTATCGGATTTCTTCCGCACAAAAAAGGTAGGCACACTGCTATTCTTGAGATGAAAGAGCGTGAAGATGCAACAGTGCTCTACGAATCATCACATCGTATCGTGAAATTCCTTGGCGAGCTTGAAGCAGAGTTTCCGCAGGCACAGGTGTGGATCGCGCGCGAAATCACAAAGCAATTTGAAGAAGTACTCCATGGTTCACCGCAAGAACTTTCGCGTCTTCTTGAGTCGCATCCAGAAAAACAAAAGGGTGAATTTGTTGTAGTTGTACACCACTAAAAGTATTAGGTATACTGATCTATATGAAATTGATTCAACAAAAAATTATTACCATCGCAGGCCTCTGGCTTATCGTGTTGCCATTTACCGGATTTCCACGCAGTTGGAAGACACTCTTTACTGTTGTGACAGGAATGGTTGTTGCGTATATCGGTGCTCTTATGTGGAAGCGCGCAAGTGCAAAAGAAAAGAAGCCAGAAGTAAAAACAGATACATTTACGCAAGTCGTGTAAACATATGAAAAAAATAAACGTAAATAAAAAACTCATCATCTATAGTGCCGCATCACTACTCCTCGTTGTAGGAGTTTTTGTTCTTGGTACGTATGTTGGGTACGCGCACCGTCCGTATGTTGAGCGCATCGCTGGTATTTCAAACACAAGTACACCCGCAGATATTTCCGCAGATTTTGATCCGTTTTGGAAAGTCTGGAATACGATCGATGAAAAATATCCAGGTGCAAAGGATGTATCTGCGCAAGATCGTGTGTACGGCGCCATTAAAGGCCTCGTAGGCTCTCTTGATGATCCATATTCTGTCTACTTCCCACCAGTGGACGCAAAGGAGTTTGAGGACACACTTGATGGTAGTTTTGAGGGTGTCGGTATGGAGGTGGGTATTAAAGACAAAGTACTTACTGTTATTGCTCCACTTAAAGATACTCCGGCTGAGCAGGCTGGTATCCGAGCAGGTGACATGATCCTGAAGATTGACACTACGAGTACAAACGATATGACTGTCGATAAGGCAGTGCGCCTTATTCGTGGCAAACAGGGGACAGTGGTAAAGCTCACTATCTTCCGCGAGGGAGAAAAGGAGCCACGAGAAATATCTATCACTCGTGAAGTGATTACCATACCAACTCTCAGTACTGAAAAGAAGGCCGGCGATGTGTTTGTGATACACCTCTACAATTTCGGCGCGTCGTCTGCCGTAGAAACAGAAGATGCACTTCGCACGTTTAAGGCAAGTGGTTATAAAAATCTTGTACTTGATTTGCGCGGCAATCCGGGTGGGTATCTTGATGCGGCGGTAAATATTGCGAGCTTCTTTCTTCCAGAGGGTGAATCGATTGTGACTGAAAGTTTTGGAACTAAAGGCGCTGACCGTACCTATCGAAGCAAGGGCTTTAGTCTTCTTGATCTAAAAAACACAAAGATTCTTGTGCTTGTCGACAAAGGCTCAGCGTCTGCTTCTGAAATTCTCGCTGGCGCGCTTCGAGAACATGGTGTCGCAACGCTTATCGGCGAGACAACATATGGAAAAGGCTCTGTTCAGGAAGTACTCGACGTGACTGACAACACAACACTTAAACTCACAATCGCAAAATGGCTTACTCCAAACGGCATCTCTATCTCAAAGAAGGGAATCGATCCAGATATTAAAGTAGAAACAACTGCCAAGGATTTTGAAAACAAAAAAGATCCTGTCATGGATCGCGCGCTGCAGTATTTTAAAGACGGAAAGTAGTCTCTAGTGCGCTCTAAATTAAACATAAAGGGATCTTAAACGCGACAGTTGCACAGATGCGCGTATTAAGATACGGTAGATACTATGAAGGTTATATTCATCAAAAATGTTCCCAAGGTTGGGAAAATAAACGAAATTAAGGATCAGCCTGACGGGTATGTTCGCAACTTTTTGCTTCCTCAGAAGCTTGCAATCATTGCCACACCTGAAGCCATCAAAAAGCTCCAGCAATCTCAGAGTGAGATCAAGGTGATGAAAGAGATTGAAAAGGATCTCTTTCAGAAAAATCTCAGAGCTGTAAATGGTGTGGGTGTTACTATTTCGGCAAAGGCAAATGAAAGTGGACACCTCTTTTCTGGTATTCACTCAAAAGAAATTTCTGAAGCGCTTAAAAAACAGCACCATATCACAATGAGCCCTGAGTACATAAAGCTCGATGACCCTATCAAACAGCTCGGCACATTTCTGGTCTCGATCGAAGCGCTCGGTCTTAGTGAGTCCATTACTGTCAACGTTGTAGAGCTCCACTAAAAAACAAAACCTCACATTTCTGTGAGGTTTTGTTTTTTATATCTTGTTAGTCAACGTGAACGATTTTCTTCTTTGAAGTTGTTCCGTCGAAGTGAGTCTTGCGCTTGTCTGCAAATGATACAGTTCCTTCTTTTGTAGCAAAAACAGTGTGGTCTTTGCCGAGAGCTGTATTGCGTCCTGCCATGATGACAGTACCGCGCTGGCGAATGATGATCGAGCCAGCCTGTGCCTTCTGTCCGGCGTAGAGCTTCGTTCCGAGATATTGTGGATTTGAATCCTTTAGGTTTTTAGCCGAACCGCCGGCCTTTCGATGTGCCATATAAACTAGGTGTTAGGTTTTTGGTTCTAGGTTTTAGGAAATTCCTAACCCGCGAAGCCAAAAGACCATAAATGCGATATAATTAGTAACGTCAATGAATATAACCTATTTTCTGAATAAAATCAAGGGCAGGGCAGGGGAACACTCTACCCTCCTTTTGACCCTTATTTTATTGGTTTTTGTGGGTGTCGGAGGCTTCTATCTTGGCTATACAGCCCAGTCAGAAACGGCCCAAGCAGCCCCTGTTGTCATAGAGTGCCCCCAAGAGGCATATATAGCCCCACAAGCCAAAGTAGGGGGTAGTGTGCCCCTTTCCACCATCCAGAACACTCAAGCCTCGAGTGGCCAGTACGTAGCCTCTAAAAATGGGTCCAAATATTACCCTGCAAGCTGTAAGGGCGTTTCCCGTATAAAGGAGGAAAATAAGGTCTGGTTTGCCACCGCTGCCGAGGCCGAGGCTGACGGGTACACATTAGCATCGGGTTGTTAGTCTTTATATCTATATGCGATCACTACTGAATATCATTATCATGGCGGCCATTGCATGGGGCGTCTGGGGCTATATACAGAAGAACCCAAGCCTGCTGGAGTCGATCGGCTTCCATGGTGGTGTAGTCAATAAACAAACTGTTCAAGATGCTATTAAACAGCTCTCATCTGGTATCTCAAAAAATCTGACATCACTCACAACGCCTGTTTCATTTCAGACTGATAGTGCTGCAGTGTTGCCAGGACCACTTTCACATATTGATACAAACACGACGAGTGGATCAGCTATTACGCGTACAGGTATTGTCTCTAATACAAATAACGAACGTAGTAAACAATCACTTCATGTGCTGTCTGAAAATACACAGCTCGATAATTCTGCTCAAGTAAAGGCGCAGGATATTCTCACACGTCATTATTTTGAACACACGGCTCCAGATGGCACGACTTCGAGCGATCTGGCGTCTACTGCAGGCTATCAGTACCTCATTGTTGGAGAAAATCTCGCCCTTGGTAATTTTATAAGTGATGCTGATGTTGTGACTGCGTGGATGAATAGTCCTGGGCATCGTGCAAATATTTTGCGTGCCGACTACAAAGATATTGGCGTTGGAGTTGCTCAAGGTCAGTATGATGGTCACCTTGTATGGGTCGTCGTACAGCACTTTGGCAGACCTCGTACCGACTGCCCGCTTATCGACAACTCACTCAAGTCCGAGATCACTGCTGGTGATAAAGAAGTCGCAAGTATTGTCACAACACTCGAAAACCTCAAAAAGCAGGTTGAGGAGGGAAGGGCACAAGGCAAGGATATGAATACTGAAGTTGATTCATACAACGAGATTCTTGCGAGCTACAGCGCAAAATTTGCCGCACTCAATAAACTTCGTACGACATACAATGATGAAGTGCGCGCATTTAATGCATGCTTGTCAGCAGTTCAAACAAGCCTCGGGGGACACTAGAAACCCTGAGCGTCAAGGCCTTTATAGGTACCTGTGGAAAACTATGGTAACGTCGCACAATATATCTTTTACGAC
>CAYTCQ010000049.1:0-5015 GCA_964436485.1 uncultured Candidatus Saccharibacteria bacterium
CTCGACGCACTATCGAAGGATCAAAAGGAGTGGCTTCTTCAAGCTTTGATGCACGCCACACCGGACTCGCTCAGAAATTCAGCAGCGCTACAGGAGTAAACCTCTCAAGTTATGGCCCTGTATCAGCAAAAAACACGGCGGGTGGGATTGAAGGATCAATCGAGCGAGAGACAGCTCGACAGGAAAAATGGAAGAAACTTCTCGGTGTTGATCAGCAAAAGAAGATTGACGCAGCAAAAGAAGTTAAGGATCGAAAATCAGCAATCGATACTCTTCAAGAACAAATTAACGTTAAGACAAGTGATATCAAGGAAGGAAAGGATGCACTTGCAGAGGCTTTGCGCGAACTTGCTGATGCAAAAAAGAACCCGTCAAAGAGTGGTCTCACTGATGCCAATGGAAACCCTATTAACGCAGGCGCAAATATAGCTGCGGCTCAAAAGAAGGTTGATGATCTCAAAATGATGGGAGCAAAATCACTCAGTGAGATGAAGGATGATCTCAAAAAACTTAAGCTTGGCGATAAGATGGAGAAGAGAAAAGCTGGCGATACAGTTGCTGAGGTTGACGCGCAGGGCAATATCACAAAGCGCGAACTCACTAAAGAAGAAATTGAGGATCACAACAAGAAAGCCGATGTATACAACAACGCAAGGGGTCATGAGAGTCTGGCCGAACTTGAGCAGATTGAAAAGAATGTTGAGAATGCTCGCTTTAATTTGTACCGCCTTAATCAAGCACAAAATAGCGGCTACCAAGTACACGAAGTCAGAAGAGACTCTTTGGGCAATGTCACAGGCTTCCATATTGACAGTAGTAAGCTTGCTCATGACTACGCAAAATCAATGCGTGATGGTATTAAGAGTGGCCTGAGTAAAGCATTTGGGGACAATAAATTTACTGATGTCGTCTCAGGCGCAGTTGGTATGCCTCTTGGATTCTTGGTAAATGGAGTTCGAGAGGGGGTTGGTGAATTAACTGGCACTCTCATTGGAACAAGTGCTGTGCTCGCTGATGCTATTCACCATACGGATCCAAAATCAGATCATAAGCACGAACACCGCGACTCAAAGGGTGATTACTCATTCAAGAGTGGAGGTGGGGGCGGAGGAGGTCACGACAGTCATGGTGGGGGCGGACATAGTGGCGGACATGACGACCACGGAGGAGGCCACAAAGGAGGAGATCATGGGGGCGGAGGAGGACATGGGCACTAGGATTTATAAGTAGAGTGATATAATTAAAAGCACATGGACAACACAAACGCACAAAATATACCGATGGGCACACCGCAAGGGAACACTCCGCCTCCTGCCATGCCTGCAGTAGCACCTGCACAAACTCAAGCCGCGGACGATGATCAGTTTGACGATATCCGTCGCGAGCTCAAGACTCGCTACGAGCTTCTCCCTGAGGATATCCAAAAAGTCATTATGGACGAGGGCTATCAGACAAAGCTCATTGAAATAGCAAAAGCTCAGAAGCTTACCTATGAAGAGCTTGGTCTTCTTGAGACAGAAACAACAATGGTCCTCCTCGGTATGCGCAAACCTGAAGACTACCGTGATCAGGTGCAATACCAGCTCAAGAAAAACGATCCTGCCATCGACTCTCTGGTAAACGCAGTCAACGAGCAAGTCTTTGCTCCGATCCGCTCATCACTCGAAAAAGTCTACGCTGAGAGAAATGAAGCGGAGCAATCTCTGGAAGCAGAGACACCAGTAGCAACACCTACCACTACAGTTCAAGCTTCAAGTGTACAAACATCAGTAAAGATTACTCCTCCACAAACAATAGCTGCACCTACGCAAGTGAAAATTACACCTCCTGTAGCAGAGCCTACAAAACTCTCATCAAACGAGGAGTCTGTCCTTAAAACAAGTGGTGTCATTCTCTCAGAAACTCCAGCTCCTATAAAAATAGTTCCGCCATCTGCAACACCAACTCGCACCGATGTCTTAAAGGGAATAGAGAATCCACCTCGCATGCCGACAGGCATCATGGCAGACAAACTCGCAACTACAGGACCAATAATGCCGACAAAGACAACGGACTACTCACTTCAAAAACGTACAGCCCCAGTAGACACCGTCACCCCTCCAAAATCTTCAAACGACCCGTATCGAGAACCGATTGGGTAGGTCAATAGAACAAAAGAGCAAGTGAACAAGGGAACAAAAAATAAAAACACCGCCTAGGCGGTGTTTTTATTTTCGAGAAACTGAATATCAGACCAAAGCATTGCACCAATTTCTTCAGCCATCGTATCCCCTAAAGTAAAATCTGTATCCGTAATATAGTGCTCTTTGTGAGCAAAAGATAGGAGATATTTAGATTCTTTAAGCGAACCGTAGGCTATTTCATAAAAATGAAGCTGAGTAGCGAGCCTTTTTCGAGCATATCCCTCAGTATAGTTGAGAATGATGGAGAGGCTTGCTCGACGGATCTGTGAAATTGATCCGAATGACTCTTCTTTTGGAAACTTTTTTGTTAGACCATATACAAAGTGAGCATATGTATCCATCTTCTCGGTAAGCTTCTTTCTAAATTCGTTCGATTGCTCCATTGCTCTTTTGTTCTATTGCTCCCTTGATCTTGAGCCGAGCACATCGAGCCCCCATGATATATCGTGTAACTTTGATTCAGATATCTTGGGAACATACTGCATTTCCTTCTTTTCAGACGCCACCTGCTCAGTTTTCTTTTTGTTCTGATCCTTCTTCCAAAGATAGAGTTTGTCTCGCATAAAATAAGTGAAGCTCGCCTCTACAATATCCAAAAAAGGCTTGTTGTTGACCTTCACAAAGGCAAGCGCAAAAGCAAAGGCGCCTACGGGAATAATGAGGAGGATGGCAATAAAAAGAGGGAGGAGTTTGATGAGAATATACGAGAGACCGGCACCACCAACAATATACACAAATTGGCGAAAGGTGAGTGGACCAAAGATCTTGTCTTCAACATCAATAAATTGTGGGACCTCAAATCGCATACATCTATTGTATCACGCACACTAAGACCTATTCAAAAGGAGCGTGTACGAGTATACTTAGTGGTATGGCAATCTCCGCACGTCCTACGCAAGACTTCGTACCTATAAAAGAAGTACGTGGTGGCACCATCATTTTGAAAGATGGTGGCTTGCGCGCTATTATCGCTGTTTCGTCTATCAACCTCGCGCTCAAATCAGCCGATGAACAAGTAGCGACCATCAACCAGTTCCAGTCATTCCTCAACTCGCTCAATTTTCCAATACAGATCGTTGTACAATCTCGCCGTCTTGATATCAGACCGTACCTACTCACACTCGAAGCTCGCATGAAAGAACAGCGTGAACCGCTCTTAAAGATCCAGACTGCTGGATACATGAGCTTCATCCGTGAATTTACTGAACAGGTGGCCATCATGCGTAAACACTTCTATGTTGTCATACCATACGAAGAAGCAACACTCTCCACAAAGTCGGGTATTTTGGGTGGCCTGCTTGGCGGCAAAAAATCTGCGCAATCAAAGCAAGCAGAGGAGCAGGCAAGTTTTGAAGAAAAACAAACACAGCTTGATGAGCGAGTCAGCATTGTCACAAGTGGACTTGAAAGTTCTGGCGCTCGCACAGAACGCCTCAAAACAGAAGAGGTGATTGAGCTTTTTTATCGCACATTTAACCCAGGAGATATTCAGCCAGCGATCCATATGGAGACTATTGGCCAGCAACAATAATATATGTCATTTCTCGACACACTACTTGGAAGAAATAAGGGTCCTGCTGAAGGAAGAATAGAAGCAAACGCTCTGCCTGTGCTTCCTCAGCAAATCTATGAAGCAGCCGCACTTGAGCTCAAAGATATTATTGCGCCATCTGCACTGCAGATTGAATCAAAGTCGATCAACCTCGGCGATAAAATCGCGCGCACATACTTTGTTATTTCATATCCATCAATCCTGACAGACAACTGGCTCTCTCCAATCATCAACCTCGACAAAGTATTCGATATCTCAATCACCGTGCATCCTGTCGACACAAGCCAGATCTTGCGTCAGTTCCAAAAGAAAGTAGCCGAGGTCCAAAGCCAAATCATGGCACGCGAATCAAAAGGTCTTGTACGCGACCCGATGCTTGATACTGCCTATCGCAACCTTGAAGACTTGCGCGACCGTCTCACACAAGCACAAGAAAAGATGTTCGATGTTGGCCTCTATCTTACGATCTATGCTGACAATGAGACTGATCTCTACAAGGTAGAAAACGAGATCAAGTCCATGCTTGAATCAAAGCTTATCTATATAAAACCAGCTCTTTTCCAGCAAGATGATGGCTTTAAGAGCGTTATTCCACTTGAGGATGACCACCTAGGTATCTATCAGAAACTTAATTCTGAGCCTCTTTCAAGCTTCTTCCCATTTGTCTCATTTGACCTCACGGCCGACAAAGGTATTTTGTACGGGGTCAATAGACACAACTCATCACTCATTATTTTCGATCGTTTCTCGCTCGACAACTATAACTCCATTATTTTTGCAACATCTGGTGCCGGTAAATCATACGCAACAAAACTTGAGATCATTCGATCGCTCATGTTTGAAACAGAAGTGATCGTCATCGACCCTGAACGAGAATATGAGCGTCTTGCTGAAGCCCTCGGCGGTAGATATTTCAATATCTCTCTCAACTCTGACAACCATATCAATCCATTTGATCTTCCAATCCCAGGAGCAGGGGAAACAGCGGCAGATATCTTGCGCGGTAACGTCATCAACCTCGTTGGACTCTTCCGCATTATGCTCGGAGGTCTTACCCCAGAAGAAGACGCAATCATCGACCGTGCTATTACAGAAACATACGCGATCAAAGACATCACGCCAGACGCAGACTTCACTCGCATCGAACCACCACTTCTCTCAGACTTTGAAATGGTCCTCGCCGGAATGGAGGGCACTGAGTCGCTCGTCAACCGTCTTTCAAAATACACACACGGATCATGGGCAGGATTTATCAATCGTCCTTCAAACGTCGACATCAA
>CAYTCQ010000050.1:0-4811 GCA_964436485.1 uncultured Candidatus Saccharibacteria bacterium
ATAACTGCGGACTTCTAAGCCGCTATTCGAGGTTCGATTCCTCGCGGGGGCACAAGACCAAAAAATTGAACTGCTTCAATTTTTTGCGTACTTGTGCCGACCGCAGCGATGTTTTGCAAGCGACCTACATTTCTTGAGCAAAGCGATTAGAAATGGGAAGTACTCTTGTGGTGCACGCAAAACCGCGAGGGGCGGACTGCGAGAATTTCGAGCGACGGCGAGAAATTACTTGTAGTCACATGTGCCCTACATTGAAAAGATGTACTGATCCTGTAAGGCTAAAACTTTTTGGGAAAAAGTTTTAGGGACAGAGCGCGACGGCGCGAGGCGGGATCGCGGAATTTTTCAGCAGAAAAATATTTGTGATCGATGGCTCGAAATGAAATAGTCTTACAAATCCCCTACTCCCCCGGATTCAAAATCACTGGCATTTTCCCGAGCGCATCCTGTCGCGCTTTTTCTTTTACTGCAAAAAGGTCGAGTACTTCACTTAATTTTTTTGTATTAACTCCCTGTGGACGTACATCTACCGTACCAGTACCCTGAAAGAGGGTGTGTGCATTTATCTGATTAAAGAGATACACATGAGTGATAATACTCACAACAAAAAGAGTGAGCGAGAAAAAAATCACAACCTTAAACTGACGGTAAGGTCGCATTGGGAATTGGATCAATGCTCGGAAAGAAATTGTTTTCAATTTTTCTGAAAAATGTGCCATGTGATTATTGTTCAACAGGAATAATACTAAGAACAGCAAGCGCGATATGCGCCTCCCAAATTGTTTGTGGTTTTTGTTTACTATTTGGTGTCGCGCTTGCAGAAAATGACTGCACATTTACCTCTGAGAACGCGATCTGGTACGGTGCGGCTTCAAGAAGTGAGAGAAATTTATAAATGGCAGGAAATGTTCCTTGGGCTGTAATTGAAACAATCAATCGATCTGGTTTTTTATCGACTGAAACCGCGTCAAACTTCGTTGATACGCTAGCTGTACGTCCATAGTCTTCTACAGTTGTTAGAAACGGAACAGGGTCAGAGGTATGAATAAAGTGAGTGTTGAGATTTTGTAGATTTTCATCGGTCGCTTTTACGTTAAGACGAAGCTGTCCAATGTCAGACTCTTGTTTTTCAAGTGCGGCCGTTTCTGTAGCAAGCGTGGCTGACTGTTGGTTGAGCGCGCGTACGTGCAAAAAAGCATATGCGTATCCCCCACCGATAACGAGTACGAGCACAAACGACATCCAAAAATATCGTCGTGTTTTTACAAATGTAGGAAGAGATTGTGTCATACGATTACTTCAAATCAAGCGCGGCTGTTATAACAAACGGTGAATTCTGATCCTTGATAAAGCTTGTGAGGGGCACGACAACTTCGCTTACGTGTGGAAGAGCTCGTAGAGCATCTGCATACTCAAGAAGTGACTGACGAGCAGACGTTGTGCCCGAAATCTGAATATTCGCAACCTGTTTTTTATCCAAAGGAATAGAGTACTTAAATTGTGAAATATGAACTCCCGTTGTCTTAACAGAAAGTACTGGATCAATAAAACGTCC
The DNA here is from genome assembly GCA_964436485.1 of uncultured Candidatus Saccharibacteria bacterium. Taxonomy (GTDB): domain Bacteria; phylum Patescibacteriota; class Minisyncoccia; order Phycocordibacterales; family UBA9973; genus CAITQP01. Next base: position 1,556 of record CAYTCQ010000050.1, read on the forward strand.
GACAACAATTGATTCAGGTCCGTTGTTAGTAAACATATTGAGACGAGCGTTAATCGTTGCAACAGTCTTAAGGAGAGAGGCTTGGATATTTGTTGTCTCGCGCCCTGCTAAGAGTGCGCGTTTTTCGGTAAGCGAGTGATTGATACTCTCCGAAAGACGTACCGATGGAACAATTAAAATGATGGATCCAGCAAGCACACCCGCAATTCCCAAAAATAGGAGCGTAAAAACTCTCATTCGATAAAGCCTCAGTAAAGCATTTTTTTGTGTATCAGGGAGAAGGTTACTCATAGTCGTTGTTGTGAAGCGCAAGTCCGATGGCAGTCGCGTATCCAAGCGAGTCATTGCGCGAAAGATCCGGTACACCGCGCGCAGGCAAAGAGACGTTTGACCACACATCACCAATTGTTGTTTTTACATGAAGACTCGCCGAAAGATAGTCAGGTAATCCCGCAAGGTTTGAATCACCTCCCACAAGAATAATCTCGGAAATAGGTGGGCGCTGTTTTCCATTTTCGTCGGTATGCGTATGCCAGTACACGAAATGCTTGTTAATCTCGTCACGCAAGACAGCCACGTTGTTGAGCAAGAGCGCGAAGAAATCTTGATGTGGACTATTGCGACGCAAGCCAAACTCGCGTTTCATTTTTTCGGCCTCTTCAACTGAAATATTAAAATGCTTGGCAAGCGTCTCTGTGAGCATTTGTCCCCCGATGTTTACTGTCGATGTAAATTGCACTTGTCCGCCATATCCAATAGCAATACCAGTGCGTGTCTCTCCGAAGTCGATGATGAGTCGAGCAAATGAGTCGTTGCCTTTAATAACGGCACGACTGACGGCTTCAGCTTCAAGCTCTAAAGAAAGAAGGGTGAGACCTGCTCCGGCAAATGTTGCTGTGTAGCTGTCGATTACAGTTTTTGAAGCAGCCGTGACCGCCACTTCTGCCTCCCCATCTTTATGGCCAATAACTTCAAAATCAAACACTGTTTCTGCCGCCAAAATAGGCACGTGTTCTTCAAGCGAGAGCTCGAGCGTATCGCGCAGTGTATCTTTGGGTCCATCAGGAATATGTAAACGGAAAAAATATATTTGTTCCTCAGGTAATGCCGCGCGAACAAACGTAAGATTGTGTTCCTTACGAACCTGAGTCAATGCTTCAGTAAGAGCTTGTTGATTTACAATGCGTCCCCCTTCAACAACCCCCGCAGGAAGAACTACATCTCCCCATCTTCCAAGACGATGTCCGCTCGCAGATGGAATAAGCTCCGCATACTTAATACTGCGATCAGATATATCTATACCTACCGCCGGAAGTAGCAGAAATTGTGGTGGCGGAAAAATAGAGGAATGCGTGGAAACACTCGTCATACACACATAGTATACGACAGCGACCGCGCATAATCTAGAACAAACTCCGTGATTACTCGCTTTTTTCGCGAGCAGCACGAAGCATTCCCGAAACAACAGGAATCATTGTCACTAAAAATATACCGATAACAATGGGAAGAATGTACGCATCAATGTTGGGGATCTTGCGTCCAAGGAAGTATCCGAGGAGTGGCAGAGAGAGTGTCCATACAAGACCGCCTAAAATATTGTAGAAGAGAAAATTCTTGTACTGCATTGCACCAATACCTGAAAAGACTGGAGCAAATGTGCGGACGATAGGAATATAGCGTGCAAAAAAGATTGTTTTCTTACCATGTTTGTCAAAAAAGGCTTGTGTTTTAAACACATACTCTTGTTTAAAGAACCGAGAGTTTGGTCGAGCAAAAATTTTAGGACCAAATTTAAATCCAAGATAATACCCCACCGAATCACCAAGTACTGCGGCAATAAACGAGCCAACAACAAGAACCACGATATTGAGATAGCCTTGTGACGCTAAGAAACCGGCAGTAAAAAGAAGCGTGTCACCCGGAAACACGACGCCAAACAAAATACCCGACTCAGCAAACACCATGCCAAAAATGCCGATATACCCAACCGTTTGAATGATAGATATGAGGGATTCGCTCATAGCGGATATTATCGCACAGACGCGCCTGAATTTACTTCCACTTCAGGAGTGAGAAAGACCGGATTGCCATCTTTACCATCGACAGCCATGAGCATGCCCCGACTTTCAACTCCACGAATCATGCGCGGTTCAAGATTGACGATATAGAGCACTTGCTTGCCGACGAGTTTTTCAAATTCAGGATAGTACTCGCGAATACCCGAGACGATTTGGCGAGGTACTGACTCTCCTGCCTCGTTTTTTTCTCCAAAGTCGATCTGGCATTTCAAAAGTTTGTCCGTGCCTTCGACAGGCTCAACTGCGCGAATTGTTCCCACGCGCATGTCCATTTTCTTAAATTCTTCGTATGTTACGTATTCCATAATTAGTGTTTGCTATGTGTGTCTAAATATCTCTGCAAGAGCACTGCTGCCGCTTTTGCATCAAGATCACTTGGCTTGCTTGGCGCTTTTGTCTGTCGCGCTGAAAGTGACTCCTTCCCTTTTCTACCATGCGCTTCCATAGAGGTAAATGCTTCGTTTATCTTTTCTACGGGAAGCATTGTGACAAGCGTGATTGTGCCGATAAATTCTTCAATGTCACGCTGGACCGGATTGCCCTCGGAATTACCGACAACCACACAGCTCACGCCTTCTTTCATAATGATCTGCTCTATTTCTTCGATAAGATTCGAGTCATTTTTGAGTACTGCCACTGGACGAGCAAGCATTGCGCTCTCGTCTGAGAGCGCCAGCCCCACCCGCTTTGTACCATAGTCTACGCCGAGATATTTCATGCCCAAAGCTTACCATGATTGAAAAAACTGAAGAAATAAGGTAATGTGCTAGGACAATCAAATATAGACGACGGAGGTGTGGCTGAGTGGTTGAAGGCACCTGTCTTGAAAACAGGAGACCATGAAAGTGGTCCGTGAGTTCGAATCTCACCGCCTCCGCAGGGTAATAGTATCGTGATACTGGGCTATCAGATTGAACGGAGAAATCATTGTAAACTCTAGCTTTTTTCCGTTGAGCGTGCAGTTCTGAAGTAAGAAACGTAAAAACTGGTTTTTTTCTTCTACTTCAGAACTTTTGAAGATTTCTTTTGCACGCTTTGCGATATTTAGCGTTAATTTTGCAGTGATATGGAAGCCCTCGTCGCCACCGCCGTGGCCTTCATCCTGCCCAAGTTTTTGGACCTGCTTTCTTTTTTATCCCGCCCAAAGGTTTGCCTCCTTTTCATCCTTACTCTGTCCC
>CAYTCQ010000051.1:0-4625 GCA_964436485.1 uncultured Candidatus Saccharibacteria bacterium
ACTTTTTATTTCTGAGCTGGAGCTTCCTTTGTATCAAAAACTTCGCCGCGTTAGATCCAGACCTTAATACCAATATCACCGTATGTCATGTGCGCCTTTTCACGAGCGTAGTCAACGTCTGCGCGGAATGTCTGAAGTGGGATTGAGCCACGCTTCTGCTGTTCGATACGAGCGATTTCTGCACCACCAAGACGGCCTGAGAGGACGATACGTACTCCTTCGACGCCACGTGTTGCGATCACCTTCTCAACTGCCTGCTTCATAACACGACGGAATGGGAGGCGCTTTTCAAGACCTTCAGCTACTGAAAACGCAACGATGTGCGCATCAGCATCTGGGTTCTGAACTTCAACGATGTCGAGCTTGAGCTCTTCAGGTACTGCGATCTTGTTCTTCTTCATGAACGCTACGATCTCCTGCTTGAGCTTTGTTGAGCCTTCACCTGAACGGCCAATGACCATACCAGGGCGAGATGTGCGGATGATAAAGCGAGTAGACTTTGGAGAACGCTCGATTTCAATAGATGAGACGTACTGACCGCGCATACGCTTTTCGAGGTATGAGCGCACAAGAACGTCACTCTTGAGATATTCCTTATATTTCTTCGGTGCTGCAAACCAGCGTGACTTCCAGTCACGGAGGATTACGAGGCGATGTGCATATGGATGGACGACTTTAGACATATGATTATTCAGCTTTAGCTGCAGCCTTCTTCTTAGCCGGAGCTTTCTTAGTAGTAGTTTTCTTTGTTGTCTTTGGAGCTGCTACCTTAGCTGCAGCTTTTACTTCCTTCTTTGAAGGATTCTTCTCAGCAAGCACGATTGTAACGTGACTTGCGTGCTTGTGGATCGGAGCAGAGCGGCCAAAGGCGCGAGGCATATAGCGCTTCATAACGAGACCTTTGTCTACGCGAACATCTTTGACGATGAGGTTTTCAGCTTCAACACCAGCCTGCTTTGCGTTTGCAACAGCAGATGCAAGGAGCTTTTCCATAGGAAGAGACGCTCGCTTTGCGAGGTGCTTAAGTTCAAGCGCAGCATGTGCTACTGGCTTGCCTTTGATGAGATTTGCGACAAGGCGGACCTTACGAGGAGCTTGTCTGTAGTTTTTGAGATAGGCTTTCATAGGATGTATTACTTCTTCTTATCTGAAGTAGATGCCTTTGCAGCCTGTGCAGCAGCAATTTCAGCTTCCTTCTGCTTTGTCTCAAGTTCCTTCTGCATCTTACCTCCGTGTTTGCGGAATGTACGTGTAGGAGAAAACTCGCCCAAGCGGTGGCCGACCATGTCTTCTGTTACGAGGACATCAATGTGCACCTTTCCATTGTGTACGCCAAATGTAAAACCGACCATTTCTGGTGCGATCTGACATGCGCGTGACCACGTCTTAATAACCCCTGTGGTCTGAGGGTTTTTGCCTTCGATTTTTTTGAGGAGGCGCTCATCAAGGTATGGTCCTTTTTTGAGTGATCTTGTCATTTTTCCGTTAGAGGCAGGCTTGGCTTGGCCAAAACACTGCTGTTACGTGAACCTTAAAATTAAAATAGCCCGTGACGAGCTAGCAAGGAGCATACTAGCAAATAACGCCGGAATGTCAAATTAGTACCGATTTCGACTCGAATACTTATGAAAACTGGGTTTTAATGATACATGAGGTCAATTTTTTTAAGAAGCTTTCGTCCATTTCCGTGCAAAAGCATTCCTTTGTACGAAGCGATGGTAGCCTCCTTTGGATTTTCTTTCAGATTCTTGAGCATCCTTCTTTTTGTCGCAGTCCTAAGCACTCGATGCTTTGAAAAGTGTACCCACCCAAGAAAGTCTACTCCTGATACAAGCGTTTGTATAAATACCTTATCTGGGTGAAGAGACAGTTTTAGTTTAGTTTCAAGAAAGATGGAAATCTGCAGCAATAGATTTTCAAGATATGCCTTGTCATCGCTTAAAATCGCAAAATCATCGGCATAGCGGATATAGTATTTGCATTTCAATTCTCGCTTCACAAATTGGTCAAACTCGTTCATATACACATTCACCAAAAGCTGGCTGGTGAGATTGCCGAGCGGCAAGCCAACGGGAAAGCTATCTATCACTTGCCCAAATAACCACAAGATATCTCTATCTTCAATATGCTTTTTCAAAATAGCTTTTAAGATATCGTGGTCGATGTGCGCAAAAAATTTGCGTATATCGCACTTGAGCACCCAGCACGCATGCGTATTGTTTTTTGAAACCCGATTCCCAAACAAAATAAAGCGCTCCATCGCCTTATGCGTGCCTTTGGCAAAACGACATGAGTATGAGTCGTAGATAAACTTAGTATCAAAATAGGGATACAGCGCGTTATATAACACATGATGAAGCAACCTGTCTTTTACTTGTGCCTTATGAATATTGCGCGGTTTTGGGTCTGAAATATTGAATGCCGTATATCCTCCATGAACATAGGTTTTATCAACAAGATGTTTATGTAACGCAAATATATTATCCATCAACCACGCTTGAAACAGCACTACATCTTCTCGATGCTTCTTGCCTCGCAAAAATTCCTGCCATGCCTGCAGAATGTTGGGCACAGATATGATATCTTGATACTGTCGCTCACATTTTTTCATCATCATTAGTATATGTCAGTACCCCCCCCCGAAAGCACCTTCGGTGCTCCAAAAATCAAAATCGGCCTACACATTCTGGTTTGCAGTTGTTCCTAATATTCCAAAAACTTACCGCTACACGCTTGGCGGAAAAATAGACGGATATTTTCTTGAACTGCTTGAATGTATATTTACCGCACTATATCTTCCACCCGAACGAAAGATATCCAGAATAGAACAAGCGATGAGTAAGCTTGACGGTGTGAAATTCTTCACCCAAATCGCATGGGAAAACAAATGTATTCCCAACGCGCAATTCGTCACACTATCGGAACAGCTCGAAGAAATTGGCAAAATGCTAGGCGGATGGAAAAAAGGATTGGAAAAGAAAACTCTCCCGAAGTAATTCGGGAGAGAAAGGACAGTTTCTAAAGCATACACCATTGCCGGAATCATACTTGTTGTCGAGGTTCACCTTGTTGACATTCACGTTGAGCTTGCCGTCATCGTTACGCCACGCGTTGAAGCGGACCTTTGTGAAAACGACCATCATCATCACTGCCAATCTGAGCGCATCTGCCAAAGATTGTGCTGTATTTTATTCCGAGCCTCGAAGCTCACCAGTCGCCCTCACCAACTAGATATCTTTTTTAATTAGAAAATAGTAGCTGCACGCTATGGAAAGGCACCCCACCCATATTCTGTCATTCCACTATTTTACGGACAGTTGATAGAGCCCTAGCCACATCAAAATACTGCATCGCATATCTAGTATATACAAAGCATATGTAAAAAAGAAAGGACCAAAGATTCAAAGAATCTAAGGTCCTACATAATTATCTAAGCAACCAAGGTATTAGTTGCTAAAGCATACACCATCGCCGGAATCATACTTGCTGCCGAGGTCCACCTCGTTGACATTCACGTCGAGCGAGCCGTCACCGCCACGCCACGCGTCGAAGCGGTAGAGCGTATCATTGCCCGCAACTTTAAAGTACGCAATAACAGCCTTTCCTACTGCGTCCACTTCACCCTGAAGGATAGCTTCGCGAATAAGCGATTTAGCTTCAGTGTACGTGTACACACGCTTTACTCCTTGGGCTTCACCTTCCTCCAAAATCTGACTATGTGTCATGGATTGTTTGAAGCGATATATCGCCGCATCAAACGCAGTGCTTGCCGGAATTGTTGTTCCCTTAAACCACTTCCACATATCGCCATCAAAAGATAGGGCTACTGCACCGCGATTACGTTCACGCTCGCGTATTGTTTCCCAAAAAGCGGTGTCACTTGCTTCTGAGATAGTCATTTCTGCACATGCAGAAATTGACAGAGTAATCGTTTTTTCAAAAAGCTCTGATGTGAAATCAGATTCACCCGCATCTTCTTTTTGAATGTCCTGCCAGAATTTTTTGAAACGATTGGCAAGATTATTGTTTTTTTCCAATTTTTCAGCAAGAGATTTACTGAGTTTTGTTGGAATGGTGGTTACAGCGATTGCCGCAAGCGATTTCATTTGACCAGCCAGCATTGGGATGGTCTTTTTTGAAGTTGCCATTTGTATTTGATTTTTAGTTTTGCAAAATTGCTTCAAATTCCCGTGTTTCCACCGAAACTTAAAGCAACCCTGCAAACTAAAACCTTTATTTCAAAGAAAATTTTCCATGGTGTTATACACCTAATTTACAAAAAAGTCAATAGTGGCTTAGGGGTACCTCATTTTCGCAACTTCTTTGTTTTTCATCGTGCTACAGTAATAGGATGAATCCGCCAAAACTTTCAGCGCAAGAATTATCAGTTTTAAGATATTTTCCCCCCTGCACAGAGCCCTTTCTTTGCACAAAACACAGCGGGGTGGAAAGTTTAGGCGGATGAAAATCGGTGTATTTGATTCTGGACTTGGCGGGCTCATTACCCTTAAAGCCCTTGCTAAAACCCTTCCCCAATATGACTACGTCTATTTGGGCGACACAAAACGTGTACCCTACGGCAACCGCTCACACGAGACGATCTACCAGTTCCTCAAAGAAGGCGT
>CAYTCQ010000052.1:0-4443 GCA_964436485.1 uncultured Candidatus Saccharibacteria bacterium
GGTTTGCTATTGGGTATATGTCGATGAGCTTCGGCGTGTCTGAAATGTCATTGAATGACGCGAGGACGTTTTGTTTTGCTCTTCGGAGGAACGCCTCACCTTTCTTTCCTACTGAAATGAAATCAATTTTTTCTCCATGTTTCTCGTTTTGATCTGCATTTTTCAATGTAGTAAGAACCTTTTTGGTAACTTGGGTGTTATATGCGCCACAAAGTCCACGATTAGAAGTAATAAAAACAATTAATGTTCTTATTTCTCTATTTAAAGTATTTAAATCACGTTGAACGAGAAGCGGGTTTGTGCTCTCTGCAACGTGTTCTGAAAGAGACGTAAGCACTTCCCACGAGTAGCCAGAATACGGACGAGCTGAAAGCGTCGCGTTAATCGCGCGCTTCATCTTAGAAGCCGAGACGAGTTCCATCGCCTTGGTGATCTTCTTCGTGTTCTTCACACTCTTTATTCGTCGTTTAATTTCCTTTGTTCCGGCCATTGTTATGTATTACTTAAACGATGCCTTGAAGCTCTCGATCGCTTTCTTGAGCTCTGCTTCACCGTCATCTTCCCACATGCGCTTTTCGCGCACCTGTGAGAGGAATGTTTTTGCATTCGTCTCTGCGTATTCGACGAGCTCTGACTGGAAGCGGCCAATGTCTGCTACAGGAACAGTGTCAAGATATCCCTTCACGAGTGCGTAGAGAGACACAACCTGATGCTCTACAAGCACCGGTGAGTACTGCGGCTGCTTAAGCATTTCAACTGCGCGCTTGCCGCGTTCGAGCTGGCGCTTTGTTGCCTCGTCGAGATCTGATCCGAACTGTGAGAATGCTTCGAGTTCGCGGAACTGTGCGAGGTCGAGCTTGAGCGTACCTGCAACTTTCTTCATGGCCTTGATCTGTGCCGATCCTCCCACGCGAGACACTGAGTTACCGACGTTGATAGCCGGACGGATACCCTTGTAGAAGAGATCTGTTTCCAAGAAGATCTGACCGTCAGTGATCGAGATCACGTTGGTTGGAATGTACGCAGAGATGTCACCTGCCTGTGTTTCAATGATAGGAAGCGCAGTGATTGATCCGCCGCCGTAGTCCTTGTTGCGGCGGCAAGCACGCTCAAGAAGACGTGAGTGAAGATAAAAGACGTCTCCAGGATATGCTTCGCGGCCTGGTGGGCGGCGAAGAAGAAGTGAGATTTCGCGGTATGCAACTGCGTGCTTTGAAAGATCATCGTAGACGATGAGCACATCTTTCTTCTGATCCATGAAGTATTCTGCAATCGATACACCTGCGTATGGCGCGATATATGCGAGTGCTGCAGGATCTGATGCACCTGCTGAAACGATGACTGTGTAATCCATAGCGCCGCCTTCGCGGAGACGAGTCTCGAGCTTGCGGAGTTTTGAGTCCTTCTGGCCAATCGAAACGTATACGCAGATCATGTTCTGACCTTTCTGGTTGAGAATGGCGTCGATTGCAACTGCGGTCTTACCGGTCTGACGGTCGCCAATGATGAGCTCGCGTTGTCCGCGGCCAATCGGCACAAGTGCGTCGATAGCCTTAATACCGGTCTGCATCGGCTGGTCAACTGACTGGCGCTCGATAACGCCTGATGCAACGCGCTCGATTGGATAGGTCTTTGAAGTTTTGATAGCGCCCTGACCATCGATTGGAAGGCCGAGAGCATTTACTGTGCGGCCGATCATGCCGTCGCCTACTGCGATTTCAAGGATCTTACCTGTTGCCTTTACTTCATCCCCTTCCTTGATCTTTGAGTAGTCGCCGAGCACAATGATACCTACGTTTTCCTGTTCGAGATTGAGCGCAACACCCTGCTCGCCTCCGGCGAACGTCACCATTTCAGATGACTTGATGTCTGTGAGTCCTGCAACACGAACAATGCCGTCAAAGACTTCCATGGCAACACCGACACGTTCTGTCTTCGCGCTTTTCTGGAAGCGCGAGATTTCTTTTTTGAGATTTTCGATTACGAGATTTTTTGCCATGGTAGTTTATTTAAGTAATGCTAGTTCTAATTGATTAAGAGAATTTTTGAGCGTTGCGTCGAGCACTTCGTCACCCACTTTCACCTTGATTCCTCCCAAGATCCGTTCGTCCACCTTTTCGAGGATGTGCACTTCACGAGCCTTGTATTTTTTCTTGAGCGTTTCGCGAAGATGGATTCGAGTCTTTTCAGGAAGTCTGTTTACAAGGGTGACGGTGGCTTCGACGATATTGTGCTTTTCGTTGTAGAGCTTTCGGTATTCCTCGATAATCTTCTCTTGCTGTCCGAGCATTCCACGTTTTGCCAGAAGTTCGACGAAGTGTTTGATGATCTTCTTGTTCTCTTCTTCTGTCTTATCGTGCGTTAGCTCAAAGAGTGCCGCTGCGTATTCTTTTGTGCGCAGTGTTGCCATATTAAATACTCTTGATACTCTCTTCGACTAATTTTGTTTCGACTTTTCCAGACGCAATTTCGCCAATAACTTTTTCAGTAGATGCAACAACGAGCGCAACAATCTCAGCTTTTGCTTCAGTAAGCATTTTCTGTTTGTCAGCTTCGAGCTGTTTCTTTCCCGCAGTAATGAGTGTTGCTACTTCAGCCTGAGTCTTTTCCATCATCTCAGCTTTCTTTGCCTCAGCTTCTTTCTTTACATCTTTCATGATTGTCGCTGCTTCAGCGCGAGCCTGCGCGAGTGTCGCGTCATACTGTGCCTGTTGCGCTTTCAAAAGATCTTCCTGCTTCTTAGCATTTTCAAGACCACCGGCAATAGTCTGTCCACGTTCATCCATAAGCTTGCCGAGTGGCTTGAGCGCGAAACGCCAGAGCACAAGGATCACAACGGCGAAGTTAACGAGCTGCGCCACGATGAGATGCCAGTCGATATGAAATGTTGAGATAAGTGAATCCATAAAAGTTAGATTTTAGTTTCTAGGTGCTAGGTGTTAGTAAATACAGTACACGCAAGCAGTAGTGAGGATTCAAGATAGGCTTAAATCCCCTAACTGCTTACTTGATTGAGAACGCAATAACGAGGGCGTAAATAGCCACCGCTTCCGCAAACGCAGCAACGATAAGCATTGGAACAAGGATCTTGTTCGCTGCTTCTGGGTTGCGACCAATAGCTTCCATGGCCTTTGAACCGATCATACCGATACCGATAGCCGGACCGATAGCACCGAGACCGATGGCAATCGCTTTTGCAAGAGGAATGATATCCATAAAAATTAGGTGTAAGGTTTTAGGTTTTAGGTTTTAGAAAAAATTCTTACACCTTACACCTTGAACCTCTAGCCTTACTTAACTAATAATTGATCGCGCATACGCGGACCTGTTTTATCTCGCCAGTGGCGAAACAAAACAGATCAGCTTATGAGCTATGTATGAGCTTCGACGTGCCCATGATCATCATGATGTTCATCATGATCCTGTGATGCGATCGTGAAGTACACAAGCGTAAGCATCGAGAAGATGAGCGCCTGAATAAATCCAACCATCACCTCAAGAAACATAAACGGAAGCGGAAGTCCGTATGCAAGAATCGCGCTCATAGCAGCAAGAAGAACTTCTCCTGCAAACACGTTTCCAAAAAGACGGAAAGAGAGCGACGCAACCTTGGCAACTTCGCCGATGATTTCAAGAAGTCCAACAAAGAACATGACAGGTGCCATTACAAGCACTGTTGGCTCCTTGTGCACTTTTGTAACAACACTTCCGAGCGCCTTCAGGTTAACATATTTGTTGAACACTTTCCACGCGCCGATAATGATAGCTCCGAAAATATTTGAAGCGAGAACAGCGACAAGCGCAAGCATAAGTGTCGTGTTGATGTCAGCTGTACCTGAGCGCAAAAATGGAACAAACACACTGCCTTCATGTCCTGTCTGAACGACACCAAGTCCACCGAGCGGAAGAAGTCCGAGCCAGTTGTTTACGAGTACAAAGAAAAAGATCGAGATGGCGATTGGAAATACTTTGCGAGTTATTTCGCGACTACCTGTGACCTGATCGGCAAGATTGAGACCACCTTCAAGTACGCCCTCAAATGCATGCTGAAGCTTGCTTGGAACCTTTTTCATACGAAGGCGCACAGCGATAGAGAGGGCTGCGATGATCACAACGGCGAGCCAGCTTGTGACAAGAGAGTTTGTAATAGGCCAGCCATGCACGACAGTGATCGGCTCTGCATAGAGCGTACTTTCGTGCTTGATTTCAGTCGAGACAGGCGTAGCTTCTGTATGTGAAGCCTGCTCTGTGACTGTTGTCTGTGCTGTTTCCTGATTATTCTCCATCTGATTTTTTTTCTGACTCTGTTACAACTTTCTTAAGCTACTGTTTTGCTTCTTTGACGATACCAAATGTAGATCCGAGAAATGACAAACTCATGCAAAGTGCAAACAAAAGTGGTGCTGTACCAAACTTCGCATCAAGCCACTTCCCAACCACAAG
>CAYTCQ010000053.1:0-4214 GCA_964436485.1 uncultured Candidatus Saccharibacteria bacterium
GATTCGAACTGGGGACCTTCAATTTACAAAATTGTTGCTCTACCGACTGAGCTAAAGCGGCGTAGACAAAAGCAGTGCTTTTGTCTGAACATCCTAGCACATTTATTCAGGTTTTGCCAGATCTGCACTTTCTGCCTCTTGTGAGGCGATGACTTCCTGTTTGTGGGCTGTAATGCGCTTGAGAAATACTGATGGCTTACCTCCTTCTGGGTAGTGCCCGTTTTTGTGAAGGAAATGAGTCAGTTTTTCACGAATACGTGCGTCTATCTTTCTCAAGAATGCTGCGAGCTTGATCCAGACCTTAAGAGCGTAGAGGAGTGAATGATGAAGGCCAAGTTTTGTCCATTCGATCAGTCGCGCTCGTACGATCTCTACAGAAAGCTCCGTCCAATCGCTCTCCTCGTAGGACGCGTCGGTGACGACGCGTCCCTTGTTGAGCTGCCACATACGAAAGCCAATCATGCCGAAGGCAATGATGATCGAAACAAAGAAGATGATGATCGTAGCTATCATGGCAAAAGTAAATATCTATTACGCAGTTGCGATGCGCGCAAATGTTGTAAGTTTTGCGCCACCTCCTGCAAGGAGCTTCTCGATAGTCATGTCAGGATTTTTGATGAATGACTGATCCATGAGCGTGCGTTCCTTGAAGAATGTGTCGATCTTTCCAGCGAGCATCTTTTCTTTGATATCTGCTGGCTTGTCTGAACCGGCAACTTCTTCTGCAAACATTGCCTTTACTTTTTCTACGGCATCAGCTGGAACGTCTGCGCGAGTCTTGTATTCAGGATTCATTGCTGCGATGTGCATAGCTACATCCTTTGCGAGCTCGTCTGTACCCCCTTCGAGGCCGACAAGTACGCCGACGCGACCGTCGTGTACATACGCGCCGACGGTAGGAGCAGAAACGACTGCAACTTCGCCGAGCTGTACGTTTTCACCGAGCTTCTGGACTGCGCCTGAGACGAGCTCAGGTGCTGCAGTTTCAGCTGCTTCTTTTCCGCCTTCGAGTGCTGTCTGGGCAAGTGTTTGAGCGATAGTAGTGAAGTCTGAGTTCTTTGCTACGAAGTCTGTCTCACAGCGGAGTGCAAGAAGCACGCCTGTGCCTGTCTTGCCTGCGTATGCCACAGTACCTGCTGCTGCTTCGCGGTCAGATTTCTTAGCTGCGATTTCAGTAGATTTCTTCTTAAGGATAAGAAGCGCCTTTTCCATGTCGCCGCCAGCTTCTTCGAGAGCTTTTTTACACTGCATAACAGAGACGCCTGTTGCGTCTCGAAGTTCCTTCACTTGTTCTGTAGTTATTGTACTCATTGTTTGTTTTTTCACTATCATTGTGACTTGCGTGCCCCGTAGGAAGCGTACTCGCTTTCCTTCTGGGGTTCAGTAGTGATCATAATGAAATAGTTTGCTGATTAAATAAAAGAACGAATAAGAGAGTGACGTGTAGTAGTATACTACACCTTTTTACACGGCGACTACGCTTTATATGCTTCGCCGAGCTTCTCGATGATGAACTGGATTGATGCGCGAGATGCGTCGTTTGCAAGAACAGGGTAAGAGAGTCCTGTGATATCACAGTCAGTGCTTGCGATTGCGATTGTCGGCACACCGAGACGCTGTGCTTCCTTGAGTGCGTTCATTTCCTTGCGTGGGTCAACGATGATCATTGCATCTGGAAGACCTTTGAGAGAGACGATACCAGAAAAGAGCTCTTCCATCTTTGCGACTTCGCGAGCAATGAGAAGCTGTTCTTTCTTTGTGTACTTCTTTGCAAGGTCACCTGAGATCTTTGCAGCACGGAGCTCTTCAAGGCGTCCAATACGCTTTTTGATTTCAGGGAAGTTTGTGAGGATTCCTCCTACCCAGCGACTTGTAACAAATGGCATACCGAGACTTTCTGCAACGGCGCGTGTTGCGTCCTTTGCTTCAGGCTTTGTACCGACGAAGATGATCGTCTTGCCTTTTTCACCGAGCGTGCGCACAAAAGCGGCAGCTTCATCGAGCTGAGCAGCTGTTTTTTCGATATCGATAATGTCGACCTTATTCTTCGTTGCAAAGACATGCTTTGCTGTCGAAGGATGGCGGCGTGTTCGGGAATATCCGAAGTGTGCACCGACCGTAAAGAGCTCTTTTGCGAGCGGGTTGTCTTTTGACATAAGTAAACTTACCTCTCCGATCGAAATCGGAGTTAATTAATAAACACATAGGCTAGGGAAGCGCTACGGGCCAACCGTTTTTAGGCATTTCAGCCAATCTACAGAGGGGTCGAGGTAAGAAAAACACCCTCCACGGGAAGCCCAGTAAATATAGCACAAAAGCCCAAAAATTCAAGGGTTTAGGATTATATTGACAAATGCATCTATATTATGATATAATGTAAAAAAAATAAGGTTAGGAAAAGCAGAGTTTTTAAACTTTTGAAATTTCTGTTTTTCCTAACTTAAAAACGTTTAAAAATGAAAAGAAATCAAATGCTACTGGTCATTCTATCAGTAGCCGTATTACTGATTTCTGGTTTGTTTATTTTTCCTATTAATGACAAACCAGTTAAAATCAATGCCTGTTTAAAGTATGATGCCACTTGCGAAATGGAAAAAGAGTATCAAGTAGTAAAGGTACTCCAAAATAATCCTAATATCGTAAACGCCTATGGAAAGTCACTTATAGAAGGCGAGTGGTATTTTTACTCAAAGAATGCCCGAACATTAATCCCTATGGGGTATTCATCAGGGCATCTTAACCCTAATGATCTTGAGTTTGCAGATAAGGGTGGGTATTTACCTGGATTAACTGGCGAAGTGCATTCAGATACGGTTGAGTTAAATTTAACTGGAATTGGGCGAGCTAATATCATTAAATTAAAAATGTTATTGTTTGGTAGTTGTTACGCCCAGTGTAGTTTTGATGGGCAAAAAGTAAATCTCAGAATTGCACAAGCTGAGATTGCAAAAAAATAATAGAAACGCCCCCTCTATGAGGGGGTCTTTTTATTTATAAAGGCTGTTTTAAACAGGTCTTGCCTGTTAGTTTAGATATTTTTTAACAACACTGTTTTAGGCTAGAAGTATGTCTATGCGAAAGGTCCCGTTTGTTATAAACGAATTTTATCATATTTATAATAGAGGTACTGATAAACGAATAATTTTTCATGATCAAGAAGATTATGAGCGGTTTTGTAATCTTCTCTTTCTTTCAAATAGTGATGCTGGTTTTAAAATTCACTTTTCACCTAAAAATATATTCGATGCATTTCGAGGAGGTCAAATTGTAGCGCTAGGTGCATATTGTCTAATGCCAAATCATTTTCATCTACTCTTAACGCCTCGTATTGGTGGAGGAATAAGTAAGTTTATGCAAAAGGTAACAACTGGCTATTCGATGTATTACAACAAGAAGTATTCTCGTACGGGGACGCTTTTTCAAGGTAAGTTTAAGTCAGAACATGTTGATAGTGATCGTTATTTAAAGTATCTTTTCTCGTATATTCACCTTAATCCGATTAAAATAATCGAATCAAAATGGAAAGAAGAGGGAATTAAAGACGAAAATGCTAGTGTGTGTTTTTTGAAGAAGTATTTATTTTCAAGTTATATCGACTACCTTGGTGTCGATCGCAAACAAAAGCTAATCCTAAATAGAGAATTTTTCCCGAATTATTTTCCTACGGCAAGATTGTATGAAAAAGAAATCTTTGAATGGATTAAGAAGTCTTAACAGGCAAGACCTGTTTACCTGTTTAAGCATTGACCCTATTTCTTAGTCGTGGTATTTTGAAAGCCAATTCGTACCATAAAAAAGAAAACAATCAATGAACACTACAGAAAAAAATATTACTGATGACGCCGTTGACTGGGCATCTCTCAAAACAGATGCTGATACCGTAAGGGAACTAAAAAAATTTATTTCAAACTTACGAATCCATTTTCCTTTGGGACCACAGAATACGACTGATTATGTTGCTGAAAAAATGAATGAACACATTCGCAGCTCGGGCTTTAAGGGTACAGATCTTAAGCTTGAAGTTAATGACAATGCAGTCGTCAGTGTTTCGTATACTGTGCAAGGTTCATTCAAGTCCCATATTACAGACAAGGTCGTCACGTTCTAAACAGGTTCAGATTTTTAAACCCATATTCTACGGAGTATGGGTTTCTTTTTGTGTAAAACAGCCGTAAAATCCTCGTTTGTAAAAGCCCTTATTTTCCTGTAGTATC
>CAYTCQ010000054.1:0-4082 GCA_964436485.1 uncultured Candidatus Saccharibacteria bacterium
CGGGGAGGCACGTCGTTCAGCAAAGAAAAACAAGCTACCCATCGAATATGTTGAAGGTAGTGCAGAGAAGCTTCCATTTGAAAAAGAGCAGTTCGATATTGTTATTTCCGGTGCTGCGTTTCATTGGTTTGCTACTCCGAAGGCATTTAAAGAGATCCAGCGTGTAATGAAAAAGAATGCTACTTATTTTGTTTTCTGGACGCAGAATGTGAAAACAAACAAACCGACAATCGGGGAAGATTTATACAAAAAATATGGCTTTAAAGGAATCCCAAAAGAATTGCGGGATACTACGTACGTAAGAGGGCTTTTTACTAAGGCTGGTTTTTCTAAAGTAAAAACCGAAGTTCTTCCGTATGTTGAACGTAAGACGGTTGCTGAATCAATCGGACTTATAAAGACGAACTCTGGCTATGCAGTGCTTTCTGATAAAGACAAAAAGGCTTTTATTCAAGCAATGAAAAAGGAATACATAAAAGCACTTGGTACCAAGAAAATCACATTAAGACAAGAAATTCGAATTTGCTACGGGACTAAAATGCCCTAATCTCTCTCCCTCCTCCCCAGAATCATTCCAGTCATAATAGTATTTGTTGTGATCATTACAATCGAATGCAGGGTTGTTGCGATGTTATACGCCTGTAGTGATGCGAGCATCAAAATATGGCGGAGTACATTCATGCTGTAGAGCATGAATGTTTCGCTCTTTGGGTGGACCCATGTTTTGCGAAGTGTGGGCACAAATGCGGCAAGATCGATACTGACGGCGATGATGACTGAAATAGTCGGATCGTGTGTGAGTATCCACGGCACAATGCCGGCAAGCGCGATGATAAGAAAGAGTGTGTCGATTGGACGAATATTTTTAAATCCGTAGCGCAGAGAAAAGAGAAAGATGATGACGGTGAAAATTTCTGATGCTGCTGTAGGGATTGCGCCAACGCCAGCCCCTTTTGCGAGCTGTCCAAAAAATATAATGCACGAGACAATACTCCATACAAACCATGTGTATGGATGTGGCTGGACGCGCTTTTTTAAAATATCTCGCAGATAGGGAACATTGCCGACGATGGCAAGAAAGGCTGCGATGATGGCGATGTAGAATTTCATGAATTAAAACCCAAGATGTTCCATGAGGCGATGAGAGATTGGCTCCTCAAGTTTTTTCTCAGGAAGTTTTTCAGAAAGGAATTCAACAAGCGCGTCGGTGTCTAGATCTTGGGGGAGGGCGATCGAGATGACAGGAATGAGCGTACGACCCGATTCAATAAGGAGAAAGCTCCCACCTTCATGTGTGTGAATAGCAAAGCCCTTCAATTTTTCAAATGCGTAGAGATATTTTCTGATTGTGACGCCAGTCTCGTCGATCATGATATCGATCACTTCAGGCGGACGCTTTGCGTAGAAACCGAGAATAGCCGCGCCGAGAATAATGAATACTCCAAAAAGGATGTCATTATAGATCACAGCAATAGCGCAACTGAACGCAGCAATAATACCAAGAGCCCAATACCAGTCGTTGGTCTTTTCTTTATGTGAGTATTCTTCTATTTGCCACGAAATGCGTAGTGCCGTATCTGCCATAGATACAATAATTGTACCACAGCGTTTTTCTGCTTCATATCAAAACACCCCGCCATGGCGGGGTGTTTTAGTACTTACTATTCTCCAAGCGCTTGTTTGAGTGTTGCGCGAGCTTCTATCACGGCTTTTTTAAATGTCTCCTCAGCTTTCTGGACTGACTCCTTGCGAGTCTTTGAAGCGGCTGCGAGCTGTTCTTTTGTGTTTTCAAGAGAAGTGCGAGTTGCAGTGAGTTTTTCTTGCGCGGTTTTGAGGCTTGCGTTAAATGTGGCGCGAACGGTCTTTGGGTCGGTGCCTGCAGTACAGTCTGCCTGTGCCTTTGTAAGCGCGTCAGTCACGCTTGTTTTAAATGTTGCGAGCGCCGTGTCGATAGATGTCTTGCGAGAGTCGATGAGTGTTTTTGTAGCAGTGTCGTATGTGGCAAGAGCTGTGTCGATGGCAGTGCGGCGAGCAGTAACGGCGTTTTTGACTGCTGTTTCAAATGTAGCGACAGCAGCTTTCTGCGCGTCAGTCGTTGCTTTCTTTTCGAGTGATGAGAAATTGGTCTCGCGTTTCTCGTCGATGCTTGCGCGATTTGCATCGATGACTGAGTCACGCTTTGTGATGCGCTCGCTTGCTTTTGTATCGCGTTCCGTCTTGCTTGCTGAAAGCTTGGCTTGTTTTTCGCCAAGCGCTTCCGTCATGCGAGTGCTCGTAGCGCTAAGCGCAGTACAGAAATTTACAGTACTTTTTGATACGGTGGCTGTTTCAGCAAATGCTGAAAATGGGGCAACCATGCCAAGGAGGAGAGCCCCTGTTGTGGCGATAGTTGCGACTTTGTGTGAGTAAGTTTTCATAGATTATGTTTTGTTTAGAAGTAATTGGGCCGCCTCGCGGCAGACTTATAGTATAGCAAATATACAGGCGGTCTTTATGTTACGATGCACAGAGCAATGAAATTACGAGGTATAGATTTCCCAGATATATATATACAGGCAGGCGCATCCCGCCTGTTGTGGGCACGGTTGTATCCGCGTCTAGGGCAGGTATCTCAGACACTCTCACTTTTTGCTGGGGGTGGATCATCACGCAGAAAAATATATCTTGGTGCAGGGACTGTTGTTGCAAACGGCGTTCCTAAAAAAACAAACTTCAAAAAGTATCTACATGCTTTTTTAAAAAAAACAGCCACGAGCCCGATGATTCTTTCACTTGTCTCGCTCGGTGATACAAAAGAAGCGCGTATGCAGGGTTGGCAGGAGTGTCTCGATTGCATGCGTGCATACAAAGAAACACAGACTGAGCCGTATGGTATTGAGCTCGACTTTTCGTGGCCGACTGATGCGTTTGATCAAAACGAATTGTCTGACGAAATTCGCGAAGCTGTTGTGTGTATGTCGAGCCTCAGTGTTCCACTGGTGCTTAAAGTGTCTATTCTCATGTCTCCAGACACGCTTGCCGATCTCATGCAGCTTGATGCACTCGACGCTCTTTCTGTAGGCGAGAGTATTCCATGGAGGGCCTTTCCTGAAGATGCGAAAAAAGTTTTTTTTCGCACGACAAAGGCTCCATTTACAGTCGATGGAGGAGGGCGGGTCTCAGGAAAATATATCCTGCATCTTGCCAATGAATGGATAAAGCAGGTGCGCAGAGCCGGCATGCGCAAGCCGATATTGTCGGGCGCGGGACTTCTTGAACCAAAAAATATTTCTGAAATGCACGAGGCCGGAGTGACAGCCTTTGTCCTCAGTAGCGCACTTGCTGTGCGTCCATGGCTTGTACCGCGCATCATTGTCTCACTACGCGCGCATGAACATAAAAACAATTCATAATCGTCTCTTAGAGATATTGTTCCCTGAACGCTGTGTCGGATGCGGTGTAAGAAGCTCTCTTTTGTGTAGCAACTGTTTTACAAAAATTCCGCCGGCGCAGGCGCCGATGCACACGTGGATCACGAGCGTGTTTGCGTATCAGGACTTTCGCATCAAGCGACTGGTTTGGATGCTCAAATACAAAAATGCTCGGCGTGTTGCAAAGCTCTTTGCTCCACATATGGGGCGAGCGCTCACTGAGCTTGTTGGAGAAGAGGAGCGATTTCTCGGAGCGCAAATAGTGCTCGTGCCTATTCCACTTTCTCAAAAAAGAAAACGCATGCGCGGGTACAATCAGGCAGAGCTGCTCGCGCGCAAGATTGTCGAGTATATGCCTGAAGGATCATGCCGTGTGGATACAACTATTTTGAAAAAAGATATTGAAACGACTCCGCAGGCAGATATTCATAAGCGTTCGGATCGTCTGAAAAATCTCGGACAGTGTTTTTCTGTCTCGCGACAGCCCCGAGGAGGGGAGACGATCGTCCTTGTCGATGATGTCACGACAACTGGCGCGACATTTGCTGAGGCGCGACGCGCACTCAAAGAGGCAGGGTATCGAAAGGTCCGAGCGCTGTCAGTGGGGCATTAAAAAATAGCTGGGAAACCAGCTATTTTTATCTGCGGAGGCGGTGAGACCGCGAGTACGCT
>CAYTCQ010000055.1:0-4049 GCA_964436485.1 uncultured Candidatus Saccharibacteria bacterium
ACAGATACAGGCGGGGGAGATGCTCCAAGTATTTGGTTTGCATTTGGCTCAAGTAAAGAAGCAATCAGCGTTATGTCTGAAAAAGTGACAGGATCTGCTCTTGGTGGAACAAATACTGTTACGCTTACAGGCGCGAGTGAGCCATGTTTTGCGCAAGCATATGTGAAAAACAGCGCAGGTCTTACGAAGAGCGACGTTATCAACTGTGGATCTGCTCGATAATTTATAGATTCTTTTTGCGAATGAGACACAAAACATCTCGGCTCTCAACAGTTCTTTCTTTTGTGCTTGTGGGAATGATTCTCATTGTTCCATTCTTTGTGCACAAAAAAGAACAGTCGACTCCAGTTGCTTCACGTCAAAGTCCACTTATCGCACCACTTTCATTTACAAAAGAAGTTAGTATCGCAGGTGTACAGCTTCATGTGGCTGTCGCTGCCAATGTATTTTCACGCAGTCGTGGACTTTCAGATACTGAAGGCCTTGTGCCTGATCAAGGAATGCTATTTGTTTTTACTGACGAGCAGCAGCCCGCGTTTTGGATGAAAGATATGCAGTATCCGCTCGACATGATTTGGATCGGCAAAGACAAAACTGTCAAAGAGGTGAGTGAGAACCTTGATCCTGCAAGCTATCCAAAACAGTACATACCACAAAGTCCCGTACAGTATGTGCTTGAAGTGCCAGCTGGGTTTGTGAAAGCTCATAAGATAACTATTGGCACAAACGTTGAGTTCTAGATATACATAAAAAACACCTCGCTTAAAAGCGAGGTGTTTTTTATGTTGCTTAGTGATGTCCTCCGTGACCACATGGAATCTGCTGATTCCAGTACTTCTCCCACAGGGACTTCTTATTTTCTAATTCGCTTTGCTCACAAGAAAATAAAGTCGCTTGCTCGACACTCGGTCGCTGCTTGCTTTAATGATGGCCACTGCCGTGTCCAGCATTTTTCCCTCTAGTGATTCGTCGGGCAAGAAGGATGAGTACGAGGATGATAATGACGGTCATGATCCATCCGAAGATTGTCGTAGGGAAGAAGCCAGATCCGAGGGCAAAGCCTCCGAATACCGCAGAGCCTGTTGCATGATTGAGCACATATCCCACGCCACTGTCATGCTGGTTGTTTGGGAGTGTGTAGCTAAGTGTGGCAGTCGTGACAAGTGTTTCATTGAGCGGAGTGCCTTGATCAACAGTTGCCTGCAAGAAGACAGAGCCCGTCTGTCCAGATGTGAGCGTGCCGAGATCTACCTGAACAGTGTTGAAGCTTATGAGTTTTCCTTGGCTTGCTTGTTTTGCAGTGAAGCCTTGTGGAAGCACTATTGTAAGTATCGCGTCGCGGATTGTTTTACCCGTTGTATTTGTATAGGTGATTGTGTAGTCGATAGTATCTCCGATAGATACCTTGTCGCCTTTGTTTACGATCGAGACCATTGAGACGGCACTTGTGTTTGTGCCACCTGACTTCACGCTTGATGAAGATGATGACGAGCCACCATAGTACGTGCTCCATGAGCTACCGCCCACGTACGTTGTGTTTGTGCTGCCACCAGTACTAAATGAAAGGATTGATCCGCGGATTGTTGTGCGGTTTGTTTGAGCAGAGGCGCGGTAGAAGTATGTCGTGTTTGGGAGGACAGAAATCGTATCAGAGAAGTTGACTGTTGTTCCAGCAGACACTGTCTGCATTGGTGTTGCGTGTATGAGTGCGTCACTTGATGTGCCGTACTCAAAATATGTGTTTGCCTGATAGGCAGTGTTTGTGAGGATTCCATTGAGACGAGCAGTCTGTCCACTCACGTTGTTTGCAGGAGTTGTGATGATGCTTGTATTGTTTGTCTGAGTTGTACCGTTTGTTGTTATAACATCAGCTTCATCATTGTCGTATGAAGTGCTGCAGCCAGGATCATTCATGTCGATACGTCCATCGCCATCATTGTCGACGCCATCAGAACACGCGTATGTGTATGTGTATGGTCCGCCGGTGACATATACAGTGGCGGTCTGGTTTGTAGAGTTGCTTGATCCGAATGCATAGAGTGTATATGTTGTTGTGCCTACGAGAACTCCAGTGCTTGCTGAGCCATTCGGACTATTTTGCGCAGTGCCAGCTTGTCCTCCTGAGATAGTGACATAGTTACAACCAGTCGTACTCCATATAAGGACGGTGTTGCCACCGCTTGGAAGCTGGGACTGAATCGGTGAAAACGAATTGATTGTACATGTGCCTGTACTTCCTCCACCTGATCCACCTCCGCCTGTTGTAACAAGCACCATAGTTTGAGCTGTTTTTGTGGCACCAGATGAATCTGTCGCTGTGAGCGTGTATGTTGTTGAAGCAGTGATTGGGCTTGCGGTGAGTTGCCCCGAACCGTTTGAAGCTGATCCTACGCCAGAGATGCTCAAAATAGCGCAGCCAGAAGTATTCCAATAGAGTATTGGGGTTGCGCCTACATTTACGGGTGAGTTTGATGTAAATGAGTAGATTGTACAGGTACCGCCACCACTGCCACTGACAAGCACCGTTGCTGTCGCCGTTGTTGTGCTACCGCTACTGCTCGTTGCAGTAAGCGTGTATGTTGTCGATGTCGTGATCGGACTTGTGAGCGTAGAACCACTTGCAATAGGAGAGACCGTGCCGACTCCGTTGTCGATACTTCCTGATGCACATCCAGATGTGTTCCATGAAAGGGTAGCAGTGCCACCTGATGAGACACTGAGTGGATTTGCGGTAAATGAGTTAATAGTACATGCAGTATTTGTGCCTGTCGTAAATGAAAGTATTGGACTGCCATAGACTGTGCCGTTTATGTTCTGGCCACCAGCACGGAAGTAATACTTTGTATTTGGAGTAAGTCCGCTGATTGTCTCAGAAAATGCGCCACGAGTAGATGCTTGAGTAACAGGTGTTGTGCTTTGTGAAAGAGCCGTTGTCGTGCCGTACTCAAACCATGTGTCTGTTGATGTACCTTTTGCGTCAAATGAACCGTTAAGTGTTGCTGATGTAAGACCAACGCTTGTCGCAGCTGTTGTCATGATTGCAGGCAGGGTAGGGCTTGCAGTTGTAAATGAAAGTATCGGGCTACTGTATGCAGGCGCGCCTGAAGCGTTGATTCCCATCGCTTGGAAGTAATATGTCGTGCTTGCAGTAAGACCTGAAAGTGTCACATCGTAAGTCCCAGTCGGAGCGCTTTGCGTTACATACGGAGTAAATGACCCAAGAGAAGATGTTGTTCCGTACTCGAAGCGTACCTGTGTTGGAGCAAATCCGTTTGCGTCCCATGATCCATGCAAAACAGCACCACTTGTCGTGATGTTTGTCGCGGCTGTCGCGTTCATTGTTGCGGGCACTGTGGCATACGCTGGAGTCTGGGCGAGCGCTAGAGCAAGACCGAGGATGAGAGAGAATCGTTTCGTGATATTCATATTTAGGATTATATCATAATTACTAGTAAATGTCAAATAAGACACAGAGATCTGCACATATATTGTAACCCCTTTATTTCTTCTGACCAATACTAAACAGAAAAAGCTCCCCGTAAGGAGAGCTTTTTCATGTCGCGTCGTGTATCTATAAGCCGAATTCTGTGTCCCGTCGAAACGAGATGACAGCTATTTGTCTAGGAGTAGTGTTACCACTACCCTCAAGCGATTCAAACCGATTTGCATCGGAGTACGATCTTGCATCCACGTAAGGATTTAGCCGTTTCACTTCTTGCTTCAATATATACAAGAATTTATCCATTTGCATGGATCCTAGCGTCTTTCGTTGCTAGCGTCTCTGCTCGCACCTCTGCCGTTGCCGGCGACGGGCGTTACCCGCTACGCGTCTCCCACGCGCGGAGCGCGCCAGTCCAAAGTCTAAAGCTAAAAGCTGAAAGTAAATTCAAAATGCAGCTGCATCTGAACAGACTTTCGACTTTCGACTTTTTGCTTTCAACTTGCGTGTTCCACACGCGGGGAATGTTCGGACTTTCCTCACCCCGCCGAAGCGAAGCGCAGCCGTCCAATACACGACTGGCTCATTATATCAGATAAAATAAGGCTGT
>CAYTCQ010000056.1:0-3931 GCA_964436485.1 uncultured Candidatus Saccharibacteria bacterium
AAGAAAAACTGCGGTAAGGCAACAGCTCTTTCTGTTGGATTCTCGCTTGCGAAAGGGGATATTATCATCACCATGGACGCGGACTTGCAGGACGACCCCAAGGAAATACCGCGATTCCTTGAAAAGATTCGTGAAGGATACGATGTCGTGTCCGGATGGAAATACGATCGGAAGGATTCATTTATCAAGAACAACACGTCGAAGATATATAATTACTTCACTTCACTCTTCGGTGGTGTGAAATTGCACGATCACAACTGCGGCTTTAAAGCATATCGCAAGGAAGCATTGGAAGATATGGAATTGAACGGGCAACTGCATCGATTTATTCCGGTGCTTGTCGCTGCAAACGGATACACGCGTATCACCGAGATCGAAGTAAACCATCGGAAGCGAACCTTTGGGAAAACAAAGTATGGTATTAACAGATTTTTGCACGGATTTTTGGACTTACTTACCGTGTTCTTTATCACGAAATACAAATCAAGCCCGCTTCATTTTT
Source organism: uncultured Candidatus Saccharibacteria bacterium (assembly GCA_964436485.1). Taxonomy (GTDB): domain Bacteria; phylum Patescibacteriota; class Minisyncoccia; order Phycocordibacterales; family UBA9973; genus CAITQP01. The sequence goes on from CAYTCQ010000056.1 coordinate 503, forward strand.
TCGGAGTAGTAGGCATTTGGTTTTTCGGTTCGGGTTTTGTTATCGGAATCTACCTTACGTATCTTCGCCTTGTGGAGAATTCTGTTATAGGAAGCAGGCCGCTTCTCTTTCTTTCGATTCTTCTTATGGTTGTCGGGGTACAAATGGCAACGGTAGGACTTATCAGTGAGCAAATTACACATACCACTCGGAAGGTGTCGCGGAACTCTCTTATTAAGAAAATACTATGAACGAAGCAGCAACAACGGATAACTATAGGAAACACACGAGTACCAATCCTTTGCAAAGATTTTTAATAGGAAGATTTTACGATGTGTTGACGCGTATCGTTGGGGACATCCATCCGGAAAATATACTCGATGTCGGATGTGGCGAAGGCTTTACACTCTCACTACTCAAAAAGAAGAATATTGGAAGTAAGCTGGAGGGTGTGGATTTCTCTTCGATTGCGATTAACCTTGGGAAAGAAAATTTTCCTGATCTGGATCTGAAGGTGGGAGATATCTATCATTTACCGTATGCTGACAATACTTTTGATGTCGTGATTTGTTCCGAAGTGTTGGAGCATTTGGAGCATCCTGACCAAGCGCTTCGCGAGCTTGTCCGAGTATCAAGAGCGTATTGTCTCTTTTCGGTTCCCAATGAACCGTGGTTTATGCTGGCAAACTTCCTCAGAGGGAAAAATGTGTCTCGTTGGGGAAATGACATTGAACATATCAATCACTGGAGCAGTAAACGATTCAAGAAGTTTATTGGTTCCGCATTGCGTGTGTTGCAAGTAAAGACGCCTTTTCCATGGACGATGGTTCTCGCAAGAAAACGTGATCGATAATCTCTATGAGTATGCCAAATATTGCTGAAATCGTACGATTTTTGAGTGACCCGTGGCTTCTCTTTGGATTCTTTGCGCAATTCATTTTCTTTTTGCGTTTTATTGTTCAATGGTACTTGTCAGAGAAGCACAAAATAATCGTGATTCCGAAACTCTTTTGGCACTTGAGCATACTCGGCGCAGTATTGATACTTATCTATTCTCTCCATAGAAGAGACCCTGTGTTTATTGTGTCAGGAATACTCCAAATCATTATCTTTTCTAGGAGCCTTTTTATTCAAAAGAAAACTGAATAATAAGTAGCCATTCTGCTTCTATGAGCTGCTATGAGCAATGAGATTGTTCAGAATACTGTAAGTGGTGCTGTTGGAGGTCTTGTTGTACTTTTTGTTGGCAAAGTGCTTGAGTGGCTTTTTCCATTTTTAAGAAAGTGTATTTCGCCTTTGCGTTTCAATATTACCGCTTTGGATAATTCTTCGGAGGATATCGGACACAAATTATTTCTTCCATATTCGCCAATATCAATGTCGTGGAAGTTTCGAGTTGAACCACAAACAAGGTTTCGGTGGTTGTATAGGAATGATCGTACCCTCTTAACCGTCAATCTCATAGACGAGCAAGATAGCATCATGAGTCTCGATGGAAACGTACTTGCAAAGGGGGTCTACAGGATCGACACTTACCCTTTGGATATCTATAGAGCGAATCGCATATCGGTTCATGTGAAATCAAAAGATGTTTACGCAGACGATAGAAAAGTATCGGTTTGCGTTAACGGCTATACTATTGTTCCTTTCTCTGTAAGTAAACTTGCATTATAGCAAATGGCTTTTTTTAAAAAATACCAAATAAAAATTCTCGCTCTCGCGCTCACTCTCATTTCTGTGGGGGCTTTTTGGTATTACTTCCATGCGGGATTGACGCTCGCGTATAGCGATTCGCAATCGCATCTCAATATCGCGCGACGCGTGGTGGATAGCCTGACGCCAGGGTTGGCGCAAATTGGGAGCATATGGCTTCCGTTGCCGCATTTCCTGATGCTGCCGACCATAGGGATTGACTTTATGTGGCACACCGGACTCTCCGGAACGCTGGTAAGTATGGCGGCGTATGTTGCGACAGGCGTGCTTTTGTATAAGCTCCTTTTGGAAGTTGGCGTTGGTGCATTGGGGCGGATAATCGGAGTGGCGGTATTTGCGCTCAATCCGAATATTCTCTATCTCCAGTCGACTGCCATGACGGAACTGTTGCTTCTTGCGACGATGACGGCGAGCGTGTATCAGTTCTTGCTCTGGAAGAAACGGGGAAGCATCGGCGCCCTGGTGCGATCTTCATTTTGGGCGATGCTTTCGACACTGGTTCGGTATGAGGGGTGGTTCTTGTTGGCGGTGGAAGCGGTGCTCGTGCTTTTTCCGGCGCATGGCCGCGATCGGAAGCGGACAGAAGGAGATTTCATTCTCTTTTGCGCGCTCGGCGGGTTTGGAATTATTCTCTGGCTTCTGTGGAATTGGGCGATTTTCGGTGATCCGCTCTATTTTGCATTCGGGCAGTTCTCGGCGCATACCCAACAGGAAAATTTCTCCGCGAACGGTCTCTTGGTAACACAGGGCAATGCACTTCTGTCTGCCAAGATTTATTCGATTGCAGTCTTGTTTATCATTGGATGGCCGATAGCATTTCTTGTTCTTTTCGGGGTGGTGGCTTCTCGGTTTCGAGTGTATGTGAATCGATCTTCGCTGTTTGTCCTGATACTTCTCTTCGCGCCGTTTGCATTCAATATTCTCGCGCTCTATTTGGGACACACGATACTTTTCATGCCGCATATTTTGGGAGCAGGGTGGTTCAATGTTCGGTACGGCGTGATGTGTGTGCCTTTTGTTGCGGCGTGCTCGGCGATAGCGGTTGATTTTTGGAACCAATATATTCGTATTTTTATCGCACTTCTTGTTGTTTTGGCTGTGGCGTTTTCGTTTTCATACGAACCGGTCACGCTGCAGGATGCCAAAGAAGGCGTCGCGCGAAAGGATTTGCAGACGGCGGGTTATGAGCTTGCTCGGTATGCCGGGAATAATCCGAACGACCTTATCCTTATTTCAGCGGCGGCGAATGACCCGATCGTTTTCTTGTCGGGATTCCCGATACGGCGGTTTATCTACGAAGGATCCGGAGCGTATTGGAAAAAATCTCTTGAGAATCCGGGAGCCTACGCTTCATATGTGTTTGTGGATAAAAAGAATTCCATGGATTTTATTGCGGAGCACTTGTGGAAAGAAGGTAAACTCGATCGGCAGTTTGAGCAAGTATATGAAGATGAGTGGTTTTTGGTATTTCGTATTCGCGATCCTCTCGTTCATATAGAAGAGCCGACAAATCCGACTTCATAGATGTCGAATTTGATGACTATCGGATAGAGGAGATGAAATAGGAGGGGAAAGGATATGCTACGCCAAACACTGCAAAACACGTAAAACGACAACTTCGGAGATATCTCTGTAGGTGGAGAGATTTCAGCTCATGTGATGAAAGTTTTATGGAGACCCGAAATTATCTTGAAATCAAACAAGCTCTCAGGAGCCGCGGAAGGTCTCATTGTTTAA
>CAYTCQ010000057.1:0-3927 GCA_964436485.1 uncultured Candidatus Saccharibacteria bacterium
TCGGGGGATCTCTCTTTGAAGGACAAGACGAAGAGCTTGTTGCCAAGAAAAAATCAAAAAGCCGAAACGTGGGTCCTGCCTATTCGTATGTCTCTATGGTGGGCGGTCTTGTGCAGGTGCACAAGAGCTGGCCAGAGTGTGAAGCTCGTGTGAAGGGCAAGCCATCTGCGCGCTACAAGAAAGTATTTTCTGTCGACGAAGAGAAATCCCTCATAGAAGAGTGGATGAGCCAATCGAAAAAGTAATAGGCACTATCGAAACTGCTCAGAAGGCGAGTGTATTTGATAGGCTTTTCTTCATATTGAGCGCAGGGTTTGCGATCGGTGTAACTGTTTCTTCATACGTTACATCACTCGCTGGAATATATTGGGCTACTGCTAGTATCGCGACTGGGCTACTTATATGTTCTCGTTTTCATAAACCGCTTCTGTTTGGAGCGGTATTTTGCTGCGTGCTCATTCTTGGCATGTGGCGCATGGATGTATCTCGGCCAGATACTTCGTTTGTTGATGCTCATCTGGACACTCGCGTGACACTTTCTGGTCTTATAGATACCGAGCCATCGATCAAAAATGGAGTACAGCGATTTACGCTCACATCCGAAGAAGGATCTATTCTTGTATCGGGTCGCACGAGTGAGTCGCTTTCGTATGGTGATGAAGTCTCAGTGGTGGGAGTACTTGAGACACCACAAAATTTTATGACTGATCAGGGCACTGAGTTTGACTACAAATCGTATTTATACAAAGACGATATTGTCTCGCAAATACAAAATGCAAAAATAAATATCATCGAGCATGAAAAGGGGAGTCGAGTTATTGCGCACCTTATAGTGTTTAAAAATATTTTTGTTACCTCGTTTCACCGCATTCTCCCATCATCTGAAGCAGATCTGCTCGGAGGACTTATTCTTGGAGATAAATCGTCTATCGATCCCGCATTCCGCAACGATCTTGTTGCAACGGGTACGATCCATATCATTGCGCTCTCTGGGTATAACGTCAGCATCGTGGCAGTTACGCTCCGCAAGATGCTTGCACGTTTTGGTCCGCGTCTGGGTAATGTATTTGGCGCGCTCGGGATCGTATTCTTTGTTGCGATGACAGGCTTTCAGTCTTCCGCAATCCGCGCAGGGGTTATGGCCGTTGTCAGTATTTACGCGCGATCTGTTGGTAGGACATACGATGCCATGCGAGCGCTACTATTTTCAGGAATGCTGATGCTTATGTGGAATCCAAAATATCTTATTTTCGATGTTTCATTTCAGCTGAGTTTTCTTGCAACACTTGGCATTATCTATCTTGTGCCATTGTTTGATCGCGTACTTATTCGCGTGCCACGCACCATGCTGTGGATCATTCCGCTCCGTGAGGCACTCTCAGTCACGCTTGCGGCGCAAGTTGCCGTGCTTCCGCTTATTCTCTACAAAATGGGTACGCTCTCACTTATCGCACCCCTTTCAAATATTGCCGTGCTTCCGGCCATACCGCCTACTATGGCGATCGGAAGTATCGCAGGCGTGCTCGGCGTAGTCTCAGCAGGTCTTGCATATCCGTTCTCGTTTGGAGCACATGTGCTCTTGGAATATATTTCACGCGCCGTCAGATTTTTCGCACATGTTCCGCTCGCATCTTTACAGATTCATGCACCGCTTTTTGTATGTATCTGTATGTATGCAGTGCTTGTGTGGGCAGTCGTGTACCTACAGAAAAAGCCTCACCGAGGTGAGACTTTTTCACGAGTGTAAATTAGAAACGAGATTCAATTTTTTGCCAGTTAAGATTTGCAAAGAAATCTTCAACATATTGCTTCTTTCCAGATGGCTGATAGTCGGCAACAAATGAGTGTTCCCACCCCAGTAGGAGATTGCCTTCGCCGAATGCGCTCGGCACTCCCTACGGGGCAGGCATATCGCGCGTCTCGGGCTACCGTTCGAATCGTTTCTCCACAATACTCCAATTAATGTTTGCAAAAAAATCTTCGATGTATTGCTTTTTGCCCGAGGGCTGATAATCGGCGACGTAAGAGTGTTCCCAAACGTCTAGTGCCAATATGCATTTTAGTCCCGCAAGATGTCCAAGATGCTGTTCATCTACCCACTGCGTGAGCATGTGGCCTGATGTTTCATCTTTATAGAGCATTGCCCAGCCGATACCGCGTGTCATTGCTACTGCTTTGAAGCGCGCAAGAAATGCGTCAAATGAACCCCACTCTTTTTCGATAGCTTGTTTGAGCGCGCCATCAGAAATCGCTTGCGATCCTCCTTCAAATTGTTCAAAGTAGAGTTCATGATTGCGCATGCCGTCGTACTCAAATGCAAATCTGCGTTGGAGTTCGCCGAGCTCGTAGGCCCACTTTTCTGATTCTTTTGAAAGCTCTGCAATCTGATTTTGAATATAGTTTGCAAATTTGACGTAGCCCGCGTAGAGCTTGAGGTGTTCTTCAATGTTTTTTGTTGAGATGCCTGTGAGCGCAGGGATCTGAAATGTCTTTGGAGCAAAAAAGTCTGCCATAGTCGTAAAGTTAGATTATAATGCCCGTAGTATATCATGCATATCCGCCGTCTTTTGTTACTCCTCATACTGCTTGGTCCACTGTCATGTGCTCACGCAGGGGAGCGTCTTTTGCGTGTTTCATTCCTAGACATTGGCCAAGGTGACTCGATTTATATACAAGCACCCAATGGTAGACAGATGATCATTGATGGTGGCCCAAAAAGCAATCTCATGTCCGCGCTTTCCAAAGTCATGCCGTTTGGTGATCGCTCGATCGACGTACTCATGGTGACCAATCCTGACGCTGATCATTATTCAGGTTTCATTGATCTGATCCGAGATTTTGATGTGGGTGCTGTTGTTGAATCTGGCACGCGTACCAATACTCCGACATATGCCACGCTCCAAAAAGGAATTGCTGAGCACTCAGTACCGCACTTGCTTGCTCGCAAGGGGATGAAGATCGTGCTCGACAAAGAAGATGGCGTTGAATTTGATGTGCTCTTTCCTGACCTTGATGTCTCAGGCTGGTCACGCAATGACGGATCCATCATGGGCGTGCTCATTTATGGAAAAACAAAAATATTTTTTACGGGTGATGGTACGACGACCACTGAAAATGCCGTCATGCTTCGCACGGAAAAAGAAATCTTGGAGAGTGATATCTTAAAAGTCGGACATCACGGTTCACGTACATCCACTAGTGATGCATTTGTAAAAGCGGTTGCTGCACAGTGGGCTGTGATCTCGGATGGAAAGGGAAACACTTATGGCCATCCGCATAAAGAGACGCTCGATACACTTGCGCGCAATGGGGTCGATATTCTTCGCACAGACCAGCTTGGAACAATCACCTTTATTTCAAATGGCAGTAACTGGCAAAAGTAAAATCCCCTCATTCGAGGGGATTTTACTTTTGAGTTTACTTAATGATTCCAGCTTTCTTGAGAGCTTTGAATGCGCCTACCTTGTTGATCGTGCGGAGGCCGCGAGTAGATACTGGGAGTACGAAAGTTTTGTTGAGTTCCGCGACAAAAATGCGCTTCTTCTGAAGGTTTGGGTATTTGCGGACCATGCCGGTTGGGTTGAACTTTGTAGCACGAGTGCGATTTGAGAAGCCTCCTGCCATGATTGAACCCTTTTTAGTTATTGCGCAGACTTTTGCCATAAAATATATGTTTTGTGCACATGTATACGTGACAGGCGTCATGCTATCATAGACTTGGATCTATTGCAATATTATGGCTGGAATAAACACTATTTTTTACGTTATCGTCCTTATTATGTCGGTCGTCGTGCACGAGGTCGCCCACGGCTTTGTAGCAGACAAGCAAGGGGACCCGACGGCTCGCTATGCGGGCAGACTGACGCTCAATCCGCTCAGACACCTCGAGTTGATGGGCTCTCTTGTCCTTCCGGCACTGCTCGTACC
>CAYTCQ010000058.1:0-3847 GCA_964436485.1 uncultured Candidatus Saccharibacteria bacterium
TCCTGATCTCACTCGGAGCTGTCGGCATAATCTTACGCATTTCAAAAGAACGAAAGACTACATAACCATATGAAAATCGTATTTACAGGAGGAGGAACGGGCGGACATTTTTATCCCATCATTGCCGTTGCTGAAGCGGTGCATCAAATAGAAGCTCAAGAGAAGTTGCTCGGCCTTAAGCTCTACTATTTCAGCGATGCTCCATACGACAAAGAAGCGCTCTTTGAAAACGCGATTGCATATCGCTACATTCCAGCAGGGAAGTTGCGCCTCTATTTCTCACTCAAAAACTTTACCGACATCATCAAAACAGCTATTGGGACACTTCAAGCTTTTGTCACACTCCTTACCATGTATCCTGATGTCATCTTTTCAAAAGGTGGGTACGGTAGTTTTCCGATTGTATTTGCGGCTCGCATATTGCGCATTCCAGTGGTCTTCCATGAATCTGACTCAGCTCCCGGACGCGTCAACGCATGGACAGGTAAGTTTGCAAAAGCTATTGCTGTCTCATACGAAGAAGCGGCTGCCTTTTTCCCAAAAGATCGCACGGCTCTGACAGGTCAACCTATTCGTGAGGTCATCAAAGAAAAGAAGACCAGTGGCGCATTTGAATACCTTAAACTTGACCCATCAATCCCAACTATTTTTGTTATCGGCGGATCACTTGGTGCTGAAGCAATCAACAACATCATTATCGACTCACTCCCACAGCTTGTAGAGAAATATCAGATCATCCACCAGACTGGTGTGGCCAACTTTACCGAAGTAAAAGGTCGCGCCGATTTCTTGCTTGCGAAAAATCAGTACAAAGATAGATACAAGCCGTTTGCCTTTCTCAATCCGCTTGCTATCAAAATGGCAGCTGGTGCCTCATCGCTCGTCATTACTCGCGCAGGCTCAACACTCTTTGAAATCGCATCATGGGGTTTGCCATCGATCATCATTCCCATCACGACATCAAACAACGACCATCAGCGCAAAAATGCCTTCAACTACGCACGTCATGGTGGAGGAATCGTCATTCAAGAGGCAAACTTATCACCATCTATACTCGTTGCCGAGGTAGACCGCTTTTTCCAAGACCCTGCACGTCGTGAAAAAATGGCAGCTGCTGCAAAAAGCTTTTCGACCCCAGATGCTGCAATGAAAATTGCGCGAGTCCTTGTTGACATCGCACTTTCGCACGAAGAGTAAATTAAAAAACCAGCCGAGAGGCTGGTTTTATCATTAAAACGAATACAGTTGTCATTCAATCATAAGCTTAGGTGCCCGAAAGAATGGGATGTGGAGCAATACGGTGCCCACAGTACATAAATTTGAGAAGATCATGAAGCCAATACCTTGCTGTGTGTTTTGATCAGACCATCCAAACACATAAAAAACAAAAAAGATGGTCGCAAAAAATAAACCAACACTGATAGCTTTTAAGTGAACGAACGGATAATACTTTTGTTGGAAAAAATACATCGATAGTCCGCTGAAAAACATAGTCAGCATTGCTATATTTGAAGCAATAGTTACAGCCACTTTTTTGCCCTCAGGGGTGACAGGCTCTGTTACAGCAAAAATAAATGAGGTCATAGCAAGTGCACTACCAAGGACGCAGGTTGCTAGTAGATATTTTGTTTTCATAAAAATACATTTACGCTCATATTACAACTATCACTATATTTTGTCAATTCGCTCAAAAACCCTTCTTTTGCTAGACTCTTTACATGTCTCAAACAGGACCTGTCATAACTCGCATGGCCCCTTCACCAACAGGCTTTTTCCATGTTGGCTCGCTTCGCACGGCCTTATACTGCTATTTGTACGCTCATAGCCACGGAGGTAAGTACCTCATTCGCATTGAAGACACTGACAAAATCCGTTCAAAGAAAGAATATGAGGACGACATTCTCGATTCACTCGAGTGGCTTGGTCTTAAACACGACCTCTTCTTTCGCCAGAGCGAACATCTTGCCGATCACAAAAAATACCTAGAGCAGCTCCTTGATGGAGGTCACGCGTATGTTTCAAAAGAAGAAGCAAAAGACGAGCACGCAAAAGGTGAGGTCCGCGAAGTCATTCGCTTCAAAAATCCAAACGAAACGGTAACTTTTAACGACCTCGTGCTTGGAGAGATTTCAGTCGATACAACCGACCTCGGCGACTTCGTTATTGCCAAAGATTTTGATACACCGCTGTACAACTTTGCTGTTGTGGTAGACGATATTGCCGCAAACATCACACACGTTATTCGCGGACAAGATCACGTGCCAAATACTCCACGCCAGATACTGTTATATCGAGCACTTGGTAAGACTCCGCCCGCCTTTGCACACCTACCGCTCATCGTGGCTCCAGATAAAGCAAAACTCTCAAAGCGCAAACATGGGGAGAGCGTCTCTGTTCGCTTCTACAGAAAACAGGGATATCTCCCAGAGGCACTCATCAACTTCATGGCGCTCATAGGATGGAACCCTGGAACAGATCAAGAAATCTTCTCGCTTGAAGAGCTTGTCAAAACATTTACGCTTGAACGTGTTCAAAAAAGCCCAGGGGTATTCAACCTCGACAAGCTCAACTGGCTCAATAAGGAATACATCAGAAAGATGGATCCTGCGGCACGCTGGGAAAAGATTTTGGAGTACGTCCCAGCTGTGTTTACAGATGCGCCGTGGTTTAATCAAAACATCTTCAACAAACTCCAGTCACTCATTGGCGAGCGCATCGAAAAATTCTCTGATGTGACAACCATGATCGAAGCAGGGGAAATCGACTTCTTCTTCAAAAAACCGGCGCTTGTGGGTGAAAAAATATCATTCAAAGGATCTACGGCTGACGAGACAAAGGCTCATCTTGCTAAAGCACAGCAGATCCTTACAGATATCTCAGATTCAGACTGGAATGTTGAGTACATTAAGGGTAAGATTATGGAATATGCTGACTCTCTTCCAAAACGTGGTCCGGCACTGCACCCACTCCGTTATGGACTCTCTGGTCTTGAGAAATCTCCTGACCCATTTACCATCGCAAGCATCATTGGTAAACAGGAAACACTTGAACGCATAGAAGACACCCTCAGATATTTTGGAACATAAAAAATCAGCCCCTTGATGGGCTGATTTTTCAATGTCGAATCAAAAAAAATTTAGTACAATAGGGAAATGATACCGCGCGCTGCCGCATCAAAATTGCTTTTTTTGCTCATACTCGCAGTGCCTCTTGGCACGATTGCAGAGACGGCGGAAGAACTTCAAGCAAAAATAAACAACCAGAACCAGTCAATCGCAAATCTTGAAAAAGAAATCGCCGTCTATCAAAACGAGATTGCAAAGCTTGGCACTCAGAAAAACACACTTGCAAATGCTATCCAGCTCCTCACACTCGAGTCAAAGAAACTCGGAACAAACATAAAGATCACGCAAGGTAAAATTGACGCGACAAATCTCACACTTTCTTCACTTGGCACCTCAATCACGCAAGCAAGTGCCTCCATTGAAGATCTACAAAATGGTGTAGCGCAAGGACTGCGTGCCATGAACGCACGAGACAATACTTCACTCACAGAGATTTTGCTGTCTGATGATACGCTTGCCCAGATGTGGCACTATGCAGCACAGGAAAGTGGTCTGCGTATTGGTATGCGGCAGAAAGTCAAAGATCTTTCGGAAAAAAAGAAGGTCCTCACAGCCAATAAAACGCAAGTTGAACAAGTAAAAGCACAGCTTGTGTCACTGCGCGCACAGCTCAAAGACCAGCAAACAATTAACGCAAAAACACAGGCCCAAAAAGCCGCGCTCCTAAAATCCACTAAAAATCAGGAAGCTGAATACACAAAGATCGTTGCGCAGAAAGCAGC
>CAYTCQ010000059.1:0-3700 GCA_964436485.1 uncultured Candidatus Saccharibacteria bacterium
CGGTATCAACATGTGTTTTGATGCCGGCAATATTGTGATACTTAGCCTCGACAAGAAAACGCTTACTGCCAATCATAGCCATCACGTCAATCTCATGCGAGATGCACTTACCACGTACAATCGTGCCACGCTTTGTCTTAAATCCATGGGCTTGGAGTATAGCTTCGAAGTAGCGCTCAAACACAAACCCAGCTGGACCAAGCGCTTCTATGCCTCGACGCAAACTGTAGCGCGCTGCCAGATCGAGATCTTCACGTACGAGATATTTGAGTGCCTTGCGGAAAATACTACTTGTTGACTCGTTTGGATTGATACGTTGCTGCACATTTTTACAAATACCATCAGCTAGATCACGTGGCGCACCAGCTTTGCGAAGAGAGAGGCACAATTTTGAAGCACTAAAGGCTTGTTTTGTACCGTCGGTTTTGACTATTTCCATCCCGTTAGAAGCAGGTCGCGCCCCCGAAAGAGTTTCTCTGCTCAATAAATTTTATAATTAAAAATCTGTGTGGAAAATCCGATAGCTTTTATCTGCGTGATCGCGGCTTCTAACGGGATCCATACCCAAATACTAACACACTTATGAAAGGGCTACGATCTGCTCCCACGGTAGGGTTTGGTCTACAAAATGACCATAAAAGCTTGTCTTGCTATAGATAGGGTTTTCAAGCCCAAGACGCTCGATGATAGCGCGCGGCTTGAAATCAAAATGCTTGTGTAGTATCTCACTCAAATCTTCGCCTTTCTCATTGATTGCCGTAAGCATCACTGGTTCAGCCTTTCCAATAGCGTAGGCAACAGATACAAGTATTTCCTTTCCGTATCCAGCAGCAACAAGATTCTTTGCGGCAAAGCGTGCCATGTATGCAGCACTGCGGTCTACTTTTGTAGCATCTTTTCCAGAAAAACAACCTCCGCCGTGTGGAATGACACCACCGTAGCTATTGATCATAATCTTACGTCCAGTGAGTCCTGTATCGGCATCAAAGCCACCAATCGTAAACGCTCCGGCTGGATTGATGATTATATGTGCATTTGAAAGCTGATCACCGAAAATAGGACTGAGTATTTGTTCTGTAATTTCTTTTTCGATTGTTGTTTGATCGACAGACTCATCATGTTGTACGCTCACAACAATAGCCTTTACTTCATCGCCTTCCATGGTGACCTGTGTCTTTCCATCTGGTCGAAGCCACGAAATTGAAGCTGTATCCAAAGCCTGTACAATACGGGCGCCATACACTACAGCCTTCGGCAAAAAGAGGTCTGTCTCATTTGTAGCATAGCCATACATGACACCCTGATCCCCCGCCCCTTCTCTATCTACTCCGTGCGCGATTTCTGGTGACTGCTTTTCAATACGAGTAGTCACTTCAATAGCAGAATCAAATCCGATTTTTTTGTAGACATCTCGTGCAATCTTTTCTACGTCGACAGATGCACTAGAAGTGATCTCTCCACCGATAGTGAGCAGTCCGTGCGCGCCAAATGACTCAACCGCCACACGAGACTTCGGATCTTCGGCCAGATACGCATCCAAAATAGCATCTGAGATTTGATCACAGACTTTATCAGGGTGTCCTTTGCGCACATTTTCTACTGTATATAGTTTCGGTAATTGCATAGCTTTACTTTAAAAACAAAAAAACTTGTCACAAGGACAAGCATTAGAAATAATATCGTCCTTGGCTGTAGCACCTTCTCAATTTCTTAAGGGTTGCCGTCGGGTCATAGAGCCAAATCTCTCGCCGAACTCTTGATACTGCACGTATGTAGTTGTAAAAAGATACTAGCAGAACGAGCCTAAAAAAGCAAAAGCCCTCGCAGATAGGCTACGAGGGGCTTTCACTTTTTGTCGACCTTTTAATACTTGTATTATAAGGGACTAATGTAAAAAATCGAGAGAAAAGCTGTGGATTGTGGCTGTCATTCCGGCGAAGGCCGGAATCCAGAAACTAATTAATGAAATTCTGGATCCCGATTTTCATCGGGATGACACAAAACTACATTCGATATTTTTTTCCGCGCCACTTGTCCGCGATCTTCATACGCGTGAGTGAGCGCTCAAGTTCAGATTCAAGATGACCAAAGTCTACATCAGATGCATTTTTCATCATCTCTGAAAGTTCTGCTGCGCGAGCCCTCGCTTTTTCTACTGCATCTTCGGTAATCTCAGATACATGCTCTGCAAAGTCTGCGAGAATCGCGACTTCGTTGTCATGAATTTCGATGAATCCGCCTGACACTGCCATCGGAATTTCCTCACCGCCTTTTTTTGCGACAATGTCGCCAGAGCGGAGCGCGACAACAAGCGGAATGTGATCTGGAAATACTCCGATCTCGCCTTCCGTCGTTGGAATCGTGACTGAATCAACCATCTCTTCCAAGACGGTCTTTTCAGGCGTTATGATTTTGAGTTTAAGCTGTTTAGCCATTAGTTAGATTAGAGAGCACCCTTCATGTAGAACTCCTGCTCTGGCTTATCATCGTGCTTGCCATCGAGAATCTCGCGGAATGAGCGGATGGTGTCTGCGAGCGGAACGTACATACCTGGAGCGCCGGTGAACTGTTCTGCAACGAAGAACGGCTGTGAGAGGAATTTCTGAATCTTACGAGCGCGAACAACGAGAGCCTTGTCCTCTTCTGAAAGTTCTTCCATACCGAGGATGGCAATGATGTCCTGAAGGTCCTTGTAGCGCTGAAGCACGCGCTGTACTTCACGAGCTACATCATAGTGTTCCTTTCCGACAATGTTCGGATCAAGGATCGTTGATGATGAGTCGAGCGGATCAACAGCTGGGTAGATACCGAGCTCAGAGAGTGAGCGGTTGAGCACCACTGTTGAGTCCAAGTGCGCGAATGTCGTAGCTGGAGCTGGGTCAGTAAGGTCGTCGGCTGGCACGTACACTGCCTGCACTGACGTAACTGATCCTTTATCTGTTGATGTGATGCGTTCCTGCAAGTTACCCATTTCCGATGCAAGGGTCGGCTGGTAACCCACGGCTGACGGAATGCGTCCGAGAAGCGCTGACACTTCAGAACCTGCCTGCGTGAAGCGGAAGATGTTGTCGATGAAGAGAAGCACGTCTTTGTTTTCTTCGTCGCGGAAGTATTCGGCCATTGTGAGACCTGAAAGTGCAACGCGGGCACGAGCACCTGGCGGTTCGTTCATCTGACCGAACACCATGGCAACCTTATCCAAGACACCTGATTCTTTCATTTCATGGTAGAGGTCGTTACCTTCACGAGTACGCTCTCCCACACCTGCAAACACGGAGTAGCCGCCGTGGTTCGATGCGATGTTGTGGATGAGCTCCTGAATGACGACGGTCTTACCGACACCTGCGCCTCCGAAGAGACCCACCTTTCCTCCTTTAAGAACTGGACAGATAAGGTCGATAACCTTGATACCAGTCTCGAGGATTTCCACTTTCGTTGCCTGCTCAGTAAATTCTGGAGCGTGACGGTGGATTGGGAGCGTCTTCTTCGCTGCTGGCTGGTCCTTTCCGTCGATAGCTTCACCGAGGACGTTGAAGATACGACCGAGCGTTGCTGCGCCTACTGGGACTGAGATAGCTGCGCCCGTGTCGCGAACAGACATACCGCGTGAGAGGCCGTCTGTCGTATCCATGGCGATCGCGCGAACGCCGTTACCACCGGTGTGGTATGCGACTTCGAGCACGAGACGCTTGCCTCCCTC
>CAYTCQ010000060.1:0-3672 GCA_964436485.1 uncultured Candidatus Saccharibacteria bacterium
TCTGTTGACAATGAAATTTCGGCGGCTGCGAGTGATCGCTTGTGCCGAAAGTAAATGGCGCCTTACGCAGGTGCCAACGGGGTCCATACTATACGAAGCCAAAACTAATGTCAAGCGCCTTTTATATGGGGATTTTAGGGTCCAACAAGGCCCTCAAAATAGCCCCTGAAAACACCCCTTTTGGGAGCTTAAAAAACACCCACTTGGTTGCATTTAGGGTGCTAATATGCAATACTCTTTGTGCAATGTTACGTTCGCTCTTACCTACACTACAGATCGCGGTTTCAGTGCTCCTCGTCATCGCAGTCCTCCTCCAGCCATCAACAGCTGGTCTTGGCGGTGCGTTTGGCGGTACAGATGCAGCTCAAGCATTTCGAACAAAGCGCGGATTTGAAAAGTTTCTCTTTGTTGCCACTATTGCTCTCGGCATTATTTTCGCTGCACTGTGCGTTCTTGCTATCGTATTATAAAAATACTGACTTCAGTTTCAGTATACGGCTCTGCCGTTTATATCGAGCGTTTTAATGCTCGACTCCTTGGTATCATTTATGGAAGAACAATCATATACTCACGTATCTCCTTCTGTCTCTCGAGCTAGTATAAAGCGCGCACTTTTAACCTTTTCTGTTGGACAAAGAATTCTCTTTGTTGTTTCTCTTTCTATTGCTGTTATTGCCGCACTTATTCTTGTCCACGACATCAACGATCACTTTATGGTCTCAGTACCCTCTACGGGTGGTACATTTACAGAAGGTATTGTCGGTACACCGCGTTTTACCAATCCTCTCCTTGCAACAACAGACGCAGACCGTGATATTTCAACACTCGTCTACCGAGGTCTGATGAAAAAAGATACTGAGGGAGATCTTGTACCTGATCTTGCTGCCTCATACAGTATTTCAGATGATGGTCTTACGTACACATTTACGCTTGCCGATAATGTATTCCATGACGGCACCCCTGTTACAACCGATGATGTACTCTTCACGATCAAATCAGCAAAGGACAAGACGCTCAAGAGTATGAAGCATGTTGAATGGGAAGGTGTGACACCGCGCATCATAGACGAAAAGACAATTACCCTCACCCTTAAGAGTCGATACGCACCATTCCTTGAAAGTACCACTCTTGGAATTCTTCCAAAACACATCTGGGAAAAAATTTCATACGAAAACTGGATATATAGTGATGCAAACACGCAAAAAGCAATCGGCACTGGACCATATAAGATCACTGCAATCTCTGAAAATGCTTCTGGTATTCCCGCATACTATGAACTCTCTGCATTCCGCAAAAATCGTGATGTCAGCCCATCAATAGACACGTTCGTCATGCGCTTTTATGCAAACGAGGACGATCTTGTCTCTGCATTTAAGAGCGGTGACGTTGATGCAATCGGAGGTATCGACCCAGAAAAAGCAGTCACGCTTGCAAAGACAGGAGCGCACATTATTACATCGCCTCTTCCCCGCGTCTTTGGACTCTTCTTCAACCAGAGCCAAGCAAAAGTATTTACTGATAGCGCAGTACGCTCTGCAATTCAAGCAGCCATCAATAAACAATCAATCGTACAAGGCGTTATGAATGGATATGGAGAAGTTGCCTACGGTCCAATTCCACAAGAATCAATCGGTTCTGATACACAAGTAACGACAGATACTGCGAGTGTTGCAAAAAAGATTTTGGAAAAGGCCGGATGGAAACTTGGGAGCGACGGTATCTACACAAAACAGATTTCTAAAAAAGAAACTCGACGTCTCTCATTTGAAATCGCCACAAGCAACGTGCCAGAGCTCACCCACGCAGTTGACATGATTGTCTCACAGCTTCATGATGCCGGCATCGAAGCAATACCAAAAGTATACGAAACAGGAAGTTTGAATCAGGACATCATTCGTCCACGCAAGTTCCAAGCGCTCTTCTTTGGAGAAGTAGTCGGGGCAGAGTCAAACCTCTTTGCCTTCTGGCACTCATCACAGCGCAGTGATCCAGGACTCAATATTACGGGATATGCAAATGCTCGCGTCGATAAAATACTTACAACAGCACTCACGACCCTTGATGATGACAAGCGTAGCGCGCTTTACGCATCATTTGAAAAAGAAATTCGTTCTGATATCCCAGCAGTATTTGTCTACTCCCCTGCATTCATTTATGCAGTTAAGGATGACACACCAGGAATCTCTATCGGACACATTATTAGCCCAGAAGATCGCTTTGCATCAGTAAGCTCATGGTATCTCATGACTGATCGCGTGTGGAACATCTTTGCTAAACATTAAACTCATGCCACGAAATCAAAAACCAAAGTCTCCACTCGGAGCAATATTACAATCACTCAAAAACGAAGCTCCCGCACAGCAACATTCAGTCGGCGGTACACATCGTCCTGCGCGTCCACACTCTGGCGGACCACGCCGTCCACACCACGGACAGAAAAAACAAGGTGGCGGTCAGGGTGGCAATAATAAAAATGGAGGTGGCCATCGCTCACGTCCGTCATACCAGTACTCAAAGTTTGATCGCAAGGGTCGAGGTAAGGCTGGCGCGCATCCATCTGGAGCAAAAACTGGTGAACATCAGCACCGCACTCGCAAACAGTCAGGACCAAAAATTCCACCACCAGAAGAAGGTGTTATTCGCATCATTCCGCTCGGAGGTGTAGAAGAAATCGGAAAGAACATGACTGCTATCGAAACAAAAGACGACATCATCGTTATTGATGCTGGTATGTTTTTTGCAAACGAAGACACTCCGGGCATCGACTACGTCATTCCAAACACGACATACCTTGAGGAGCGCAAAGACAAGATCCGCGCTATGTTCATCACGCACGGTCACCTCGATCACATTGGAGGCGTACCACTCGTACTTGCTCGTATTGGCAATCCGCCGGTCTACTCTCGAAATCTGACAATCCTTCTCATGAAGAAACGCCAGAGCGAGTTCCCTCACCTTCCACCACTCAATCCGATTGTCGTTGAGAAAGACTCAACAGTCACTGTTGGAAAAATCCGCGTGAAGTTCTTCGGTGTGACACACACGATTCCAGACTCAATGGGTATTCTTGTTGATACACCACACGGATATATCGTAAACCCAGGAGACTACAAGCTCGATCAGATCGACGGTATCGTTACAGCTGAAGAAGAAAAAGAATACTCATTCTTCGATAAGAATAAGACACTCCTTTTGATGACTGACTCAACAAACGTTGAGAACGAGGGCTTCGCGCTTCCTGAAATCAAAGTACATCAGGGTCTTGAACGTCTCATCCGCAACAACAAAAACTCACGCATGATTATTGCGGCCTTTGCGTCGCACATCACACGTCTTATGAAGATCGTGCACATCGCAGAAGAGCTCGGCAAAAAAGTCGTACTTGAAGGCCGTTCAATGAAAACAAACATGGAAGTGGCTATTGAAGCAGGACTTCTTAAGCCGAAGAAGGACACGCTCATCCCTATTGAGGATGTCGACAAGTATCCTGCTGATAAGATCATTCTCCTTATGACAGGCGCGCAAGGTGAAGAATTTGCCGCACTCAATCGCGCAGCACAAAAGACACACAAGAAGTTTCAACTCAAAAAGGGCGACACGATTATTCTCTCAGCCTCGATCGTTCCAGGAAATGAACGCTCTGTCGCAAAACTCAAAGATGGTCTCGCGCGA
>CAYTCQ010000061.1:0-3531 GCA_964436485.1 uncultured Candidatus Saccharibacteria bacterium
GCCAATCGGTGATGACGATGAGAAGTCGACACGTGGTGAATTTATCGCCGACGATAAGATCCTCCGTCCAGACCAAGAAGCATCACACCGTATTTTGCAGGACCAGATCCGCAGCGTGCTCGATGAGCTTTCTCCGAAGGAACGTCGCATTCTTGAAATGCGTTACGGTCTTTCAGACGGCGTGCAGCACACGCTTGAAGAAGTAGGAAGCGAATTCGGTGTCACGCGCGAGCGTATTCGTCAGATCGAAGCAAAGGTGCACGAAAAGCTTCGTACTCATGAACGTATTCTCCGACTTAAGAATTATTTTGACTAAATAGCCCGTGCTCTGTAGGATTACGGAAAATACACCTCTATGAAAATAATCGTTGGCTCAACCAATCCGCAGAAAGTAAATGCCGTAAAGGAAATGATTTCCCACTATGATTTTCTTAGTGGTGCTGAGGTAGACGGTGTTTCAGTTGATTCAGGTGTTTCTGATCAACCCCAGTCTATCGAAGAAACAGTTCAGGGTGCCGTAAATAGAGCAAAGGCCGCGTTCCAAGATTGTGACTATAGTTTTGGAATTGAGAGTGGGCTTATAGCTGTTCCGCACACTGAGATTATGGAGCTTTGCGCAGTTGCTGTTTTTGATGGCTCAAATGTAAAGATCGGTCTCTCTTCTGCGTTTGAACCTCCTCTCAAAGTTGTTGAACTTATGAATCAAGGTATGAATATGCAAGATGCCTCATTTCATTCTGGAGTTACTGATAATCCCGAAATTGGTTCAGCTGGTGGTCTCATAAGTATTCTTACTCGAAACAGGCTTGATCGACTTTCGTATACAAAGCAAGCAGTACTCATGGCTCTGATTCATGTAGAAAACGAAAAAACTAATCACTTTTAAAAATACCCCGCATATTGCGGGGTATTTTTTATATTTGAATTTTACTTTGCGATTTTTTCGATCAGAGCAGAAACGACTTCGTATGGATATGCTCCTTCTATCTTGTAAGTGTTGCCATCTTTGTCGATCGCAATACTCAGTGGTGTTCCTTGTACTCCGATGGCAAGTCCGCCCTTGGCGTCACTTGAGACTACGTCAGCGTATGTCTTGTTTGCAACGCAACTGTCGAATGTCTGTGTGTTGAGTCCGATTTTTTGCGCTGTTGCCGTGAGCTCTTTTGGATCAAGGCGGTTGTTTGCAGGAGTAATGGCAAATATTTCATCTATGAATTTCCAAAAGGCATCATTTCCACCTTGTGCGGCTGCGCACTCACTAGCTATAGCTTCATTGCGCGCTTTTGGATGAAGCGGAGTACAGTCAGAGTCGGTATTGTCGACACAATCAAGAGGGTAGTGACGGTAGACCCATGCTACTTTGTCGCCGTAGTTTTCGAGCACTTTTTCCATCGTCATATGAAACCGTTGGCAGTATGGACATTCAAGATCTGAATATTCTACGATCGTTACGCTTGGTGTGGTTGCGCCACGAATGTGGTCTTTTGCTGTGACAGGAGCAATAGCAAGCTTTGCTTTTGACGCGAGTACTCCTTGCAAGAGACTGGTTATGTCTATTGAGGTATCTGCTGTTGGTTGGCTTGCTGTGCGTGGCGCGCGGATCACGATGAGCGCAAGGCCGATAATGACTGCTGCAAGTACAATTGCAACAGGAAGGCTTAGGCCTTTAGGCTCTGGTTTTTGGTTTATGGTGTTTGGTGTTTGGTCCATAAGTAAGAGATATGGTTATGAAATTACGACAAAGCCAGTATACCCCGACCAGAGGACTTTGAGGAAGCCAGAAGGTTATCAACAGGCTCGGGGTATAGCTATTGTTCGACCCTTTACAAGAAAGGTATAATTAGAGGGTATATCGAATCCCTCTCGGGGGAGCATTATTAAGTAGGGTGCGTTTTTGTATGTATATGATGATGAAAAAATGCATGTGTACAACAGCAAAGCTCGGAGGTCTCCTTGTTTTTGTTGGTGGACTCAACTGGGGCCTTGTAGGTCTTGGTATGCTTATGGGCAAGATGGATGCATGGAACATTGTTCACATGCTCCTCGGCTCTATGCCAATGGTTGAGGCAATCGTCTACCTCCTCGTAGGTATCGCGGCTGTCATGATGCTCTTTGGCTGCAAGTGTGCAAAGTGCAAAGCTTGCATGGCAGGCGGCGCGCAGATGTAATACACCTGCTCTCTTTTTAGAAACCCCTTCGCAAGGCCTATCCTGCGAGGGGTTTTCTTATGGCCTATTTGGTGCTACAGTAAGGCCATTAGGGCGCTTCTATGCGCCATTTCCTATCTATGGAGGCCATTTTTAACGTTATTTTCTATATATTTACCTTCGCCGCTGTGTACGTCGAAATCTTCTTTCTTATGACGTATTTTGAGCGCAGACACGAGATTGTAAGCCGTTTAGACGACAGGCCTGATCGCGTGTACCCAAGCGTGACTGTGATCGTGCCATGTTGGAATGAAGAGAAGACTGTGGCAGGTACAATCCGCTCACTCATGGCCCTCGACTATCCGCAAGACAAGCTTCAGATCATGGTTGTCGATGATGGATCGACAGATGGTACGGCAAAAGCAGTAGAAGAGTTTGCGTCTGTTCCAAATGTACAACTCATCCGCAAAGAAAATGGCGGAAAACATACTGCGATGAATATTGGTATTGAAAAGGCGACGACAGAATTTGTTGGCTGTCTTGATGCTGACTCATTTGTCACGCCAAGCGCGCTCAAGCGCATGATTCCGTATTTTGATGACCCTGCCATTATGGCGGTCTCGCCATCTATTATCATCGACAACCCAAAACGTCCAATGGAATGGGCGGTGAAAGTGGAGTATCAGCTTTCTGTGTATATCAAAAAAATGCTCGGCTTTATGAACGGCATCCACGTGACCCCCGGACCATTTTCTATCTACCGTATCAAAGTCTTCAAAGATCTTGGTCCATATCGTGTAGCGCACAACACTGAAGACATGGAGATCGCGTATCGCATGCATGAGCATGGCTATCGTATCGAGCAGTGTCACGACGCGCATGTGTACACAAAAACTCCTCCGACTATCTACAAGCTCTACAAACAGCGTCTGCGTTGGATCTATGGATTCATCAACAACACGATCGATTATCGTCGACTGGTATTTCGAGAGAAGTATGGAGCGTTTGCGCTCTTTACGATACCCGCTGGTATCGTCTCTATTTTTGCCGCAACGTACCTCTTTGTCTTTATGGTTTACAATTGGGCAAAATTCCTCGTGCACAAAACGATTCAAATACAGGCCACTGGCGTACATATACCAAACGTAACGCACTCTAGCTTTGACTGGTTCTATGTTTCTACACACTCGCTCGTCTTTGTCTCAGTGCTCCTGTACGGCTTCGTTTTTACATCGCTACTCATTGGATCGAAGATGGCGACAGGGAAGTTTAAGCCTTCCTTTGCCATGTTGTGGTATGTCATAATCTACAGTATTATTGCACCGTTATGGATTATGAAGGCGCTCATCAACACCCTTCGCAGACAGGCGCCCGCATGGAGATA
>CAYTCQ010000062.1:0-3401 GCA_964436485.1 uncultured Candidatus Saccharibacteria bacterium
CGTTATTACCGATCGTGCACTTCCTGATGTGCGCGATGGTCTCAAGCCTGTGCACCGCCGTATCTTGTATGCCATGCACGAAATGGGACTCACTTCATCTGCAAAGACTCGTAAGTCCGCAGCGGTAGTGGGAGATGTGCTTGGAAAATATCACCCACACGGTGATGTGGCAGTGTACGACTCTATGGTCGGTATGGCGCAGGATTTCTCATATCGCTATCCGCTCATTATCGGACAAGGAAACTTCGGATCGATCGACGGCGACAATGCCGCTGCGATGCGTTATACGGAAGCAAAGATGAGTAAGATTGCTGGCGCAATGCTTGCTGATCTCGAAAAAGAAACTGTCGACTTCCGTCCAAACTACGACGCGACTCACAAAGAGCCGAGCGTACTTCCTGCCGGCGTACCAAACCTTCTTCTCAATGGAACACTCGGTATTGCCGTTGGTATGGCTACAAACATCGCGCCACACAATCTTTCTGAAGTGCTCGACGCTACACTTCACCTCATCGACAACGAAGACGCGACAACAGAAGACTTAATGGAACACATCAAAGGTCCTGACTTCCCGACAGGCGGTCTTGTGTATGGCACAAAGGATATGCTCCACGCGTACTCAAGCGGTCGTGGAGGAGTTGTGTGTCGTGGTGAAGCTGAAATCGTCGAGACAAAGGCAGGTCAGTCACAGATCATCATCACGTCTATTCCATATCGCGTAAACAAATCAAACCTCATCATGAGTATCGCTGAGCTTGCGCAGGAAAAGAAGATTGAAGGTATCAAAGGCTTGCGTGATGAATCGACAAAAGACATTCGTATTGTGATTGATCTCAAACAAGGTGTCTTCCCACAGAAGGTCCTCAATTATCTCTACAAGCACACACAGCTTGAGCAGGCCTTTCACATGAACATGGTCGCGCTCGTTGATGGCGTTCCACAGACACTCTCGCTCAAGTCGATGCTCGATGAATTCATCAAGCACAGAAAAGACGTGGTCAAGCGCCGCACAGCATACGATCTTCGCAAAGCAGAAGAGCGCGAGCACATCTTGCTCGGTCTTAAGAAAGCGCTCGATCATATCGATCGTGTCATCAGTATCATTCGCGGATCAAAAGACGCAGCCCTTGCAAAACTCAACCTCATGAAGGAGTTTAAGTTTTCTGACCTTCAGGCCACAGCCATCCTTGAAATGCGTCTCCAGAAACTCGCTGGTCTTGAACGCAAGCAAGTGGAAGAAGAACTTAAAGAAAAACAAGCACTCATCGCAGAGCTCAAAGCCATCCTCGCCTCACCAAAGAAGATGCTTGCCGTTATTGCAAAAGAGCTTGGCGAAATGCGCGAAAAATATGCAGACGAACGTCGTACACGCGTTATCAAGGGAGGCGTGAAGGAAATCACTGACGAAGATCTTATTCCAGAAAAGGAGAGCATGCTCGTCTTCACAGCTGGCGGCTACGTAAAGCGCACTGATCCAGCAGAGTATCGCTCACAGAAGCGTGGTGGTGTGGGTGTTGTCGACCTTGAAACAAAAGAAGAGGATTTTGTGACAATGCTCCTTTCTGCAAACACGCACGACGACCTGCTCTTTTTCACAAATCTTGGAAAGGCGTACCAGATCAAGATGTACGATCTTCCGGAAGGACGCCGCGCGACAAAGGGAAAGAGTATCATGAACTTCATTTCACTTTCTGGTGAAGAAAAAGTCATGTCTATTCTTCCTGTTTCAAAGTCGCAGAAAGGCAAAGACCAGTACCTCATGCTCATGACGGAAAACGGCACAGGAAAGAAGATGAATGCAAAACAGTTTGCCGATGTACGCCGCAGTGGACTCATTGCAATCAATCTCGACAAGAACGATCATCTTCGCGGTGCAGCTCTCGTCGAAAAAGGCGATGAGATCATGCTTGCAACTTCGAAAGGTCAGAGTGTGCGCTTCAAGGAAAGCGACATTCGTGAAATGGGACGCACTGCAGCTGGTGTACGCGCGATGAAGCTCGGAAAAGGTGATAGTATCGTCGGCTTTGATGTCGTAAAGAAAGAAACAAAAGATACAGCTGCGCTTCTTGTCATGTCTGCAAACGGACTCGGAAAGAAGACGAGCCTCAAAGAATATAAAGTACAGAAGCGTGGTGGTTCAGGTATTAAAACGGCAAAAGTAACGCCAAAGACAGGTGATCTCATTATGGCAAAGGTAGTGACTGACGAAGAAGAACTCATTGCCATGAGTCAGAAAGGTCAGGTGATCCGCACAACACTTGAATCTGTATCAAACCTCGGACGACAAACACAAGGAGTCTCAATCATGAAGCTCCGCGCAGGGGACAAGGTGGCTTCAATTACGTGTCTTTAGCTTTAATTAAAAAATCCCACAGGTTACCTGTGGGATTTTTTAATGCGCGTTGTATACTATAAAGGATGAAATTTCTTAATCCAGAAGATGCTCTCCGGCAGTTTGGGCTCTATGGCGCGCATGATGTTGCCGATTTTGGATCGGGGGCAGGGCATTTTTCTCTTGCCGCAGCTAAGCGTCTTGAAGGTGGCAGACTCTACTCTATAGATATTGAAAAGGAAATGCTCGCTCGGCTTGTGGCTGAGGCGAAGCATCTTGGCGTGAAAAACCTGCACGGTATTCGCGGCGATCTTTCTCGCGTGCGTGGCGTGCCACTTGCCGATCAGTCGCTCGATCGTGCTATTGCCACAAATATTCTCTTCCAAATCGACGACCGTGAGGCGTTTGCAAGCGAACTCAATCGTCTGCTTCGTCCACATGGAAAAATCTTGTTTATTGACTGGAACGATTCGCATGCATTTGGTCCGCACCATGCACACAAGGTCTCTCCTGATACCGCGCTCGCGCTTTTCAAGCGACATGGCTTTGTAAAAGAATGTGATATCGACGCAGGTGATTGTCACTATGGTATGATATTAAAACGACACTAGCTTTTTATGGCAGACTCTTCATCAAACTTTAAAATTATTTTCATCTCTGTTTTTCTTGTGGCCGCTGTTGGTGGCCTGCTTGTCTTTTCGGGTATCATCAATATTGGTGGAGGTAGCTCTCAAACAGCTGAGGGAAGTGTGACGCTGTGGGGTACGTTTGATAGCCAATCACTCAATCCGTTTCTTGAAGATTACAACCAACGCAATCAGAAAGTGCATGTGACGTATGTTCAAAAAGACCCTGCGACATTTAGACAGACGCTTGTTGAAGCTATCGCCTCAGGCAAAGCTCCAGACCTTGTGATGATTCCTGACAATCTTGTTTGGAGCCTTTCGGACAAGCTGACGCATGTGCCATACGCATCACTACCACAGCGCACATTTGCCGACACGTTTATTTCTGGCGCATCGATCTTTTTGGCTGATGATGGTACGGTGGCTATTCCATTTGCATCTGA
>CAYTCQ010000063.1:0-3371 GCA_964436485.1 uncultured Candidatus Saccharibacteria bacterium
ACTGATAGCGATCTTGATATTCTTTCAAAATAGATGGCTCGCGCTCAAGGAGACGCACTGCTTTGACGATGAGGTCATCAAAATCAAGACCTTTTGACTCTTTGAGCTTTTCTTCGTATTTGCGCCAAATGCGTACTGTTTCAGCTTCGGCATGACTTTGGATTTTGTTGGCAATCGTCTCTGGGGTCTCTCCTGCGCGCTTACTTTCAGAAATGATGTGACGCACGCGTTTTGGATCGAGGATTTTTGGATCGATGCCAAGATCGCGCATACTCTCGCGGATAAAACTGCGAGAGTCTTCGGCATCAAAAATACTGAATTGTTTTGTCAGTCCAAAATAGCCCGCATGTTCACGGATAATCTGTGACCCAAGGCGGTGAAACGTTGTCACAAGTGGAATGCTGTCGATCTTATGGGCAGCTACTGCGTGCGTCACGCGTTCGCGCATCTCGCCCGCAGCTTTGTTGGTAAAAGTAATAGCAAGGATATGTGATGGCGCCACGCCTTTTAAGGCAAGGTGCACAATACGCTCAGTAAGTGTCTTTGTCTTACCCGCACCTGCGCCGGCGACGATCAAAAGCGGCCCTTCTGTGTGAAGTACCGCTTCCTTTTGTGCAGGATTGAGTCCACTGAGATGAGTTTCGAGATCCATGGTAGTAGCACTATAACAGAAAAATCTTCACCATGGGCGAAGATTTTTCTGTGTGTTACTGAGCTGGAACAGCGACCGCTTTCTGTGCTTTGAGTTCGTAGAGGTAGCGAAGGTATGTTTCGATGGTATCGTTTTCCTTTGGTCCGACGGGATCGATCTTTGCCAGATCTTTTACCTTAAGAAGAAATGTTCCGTACTCTGTCTGAAGGTCACGTACTTCGTGAGCAAGGAAGTCTCGAGCCGAAACATTTTTGATTGCAGTCCACTCTCGCGTTTCAGACCCTGTTTTTGTGAGTACTCCAAGGGCTGAATGTTCTCCGAAGTACGCGTTGAGGTAGTCATTGAAGTCAGCATCACCTTGGATTTTTGCTGATGATGTTATTTCTGTATAGCCACCAGCTTCTACGCTTTTCATGTACTCTTTATATTCAGCTGCGTTCGGTGCATCATCGACCCCTGTTTGTGGCGCGTCTGTGACGTGTGTCACTTGAGGAGCTTGTTCGATTGGTGTTGTTTCTGGAGCAGGAGTTTCGATATGCTGTGGAGCAACAAGTTTCAGATCAGGATTTCCTTCGACGAATTTTCCATGATCAAAGTGACCGAGTACATGCATTGTGTCACCCTTCCCTTCAGTAAGATAGACAACGCCATCTTTTGTCACACCGAATTCAGAGCCTGCTGCGATACGCGCACTAGCACCAGTTGTATGATTGAATTCCTTGAGTGATTCAGTCACTTTCCAAATATTGCCTTTGAAAAAGCTCTGCATTTCAGGGGGTAGATTGTTGAAGGCTGCCGACTTGCGGAAGTTGAGCAGTGTCTGTCCCGCACCTTCACCCTTGCCCACAGATACATGAGCGAGAGAATTTTCAATGCCTGATTTTGGCATTGAAACAGGAGTGGGTGTCGTCTCGATTATTTTTGGCGCGTGCACAGTATCAGCTCCATGTGGAGCCTCAATCGGTTTTGAAATAGTTGCTGTATCAAGCGTTGCGCGGGCGTGTCCTACAGTGTCAGGAGTTTTGAATGTGTTGATTTTCTGATCGATCGCATGCATGACGTGAGTCGCGTCACTTTTTTGCTCGACTGATTGTGACGCCCATTTTTTGATATCGGCCTCTGAAAGTTTTTTACCAGAAAGATGTTCGTGCCCATTTGTTGTGTGAACATGTTCACTTCCAAACTTCCATTTAGTTGGATTCCATCCGAACTGACTTGTGTAGTGCGCGATGACACTACCTGCTTCTGCAAAAAGCGCGCCGTATGTTGCAGACATAAATGCTTGCTTCCATACAAACTGTTTTCGAGCTTTGGCGACTTCTTGTTGCGCAGTACCTCCCATGCGAGAGAGCAATCCTTGTACGTCGTGTTGCGCTCCTTTTTCCCATGCTTTTTCATATACGCCGATGATATCCTTCGAAGCGTTCACGCTGTAGGCAGTATGCGCTTCCTGAAGCGCGCGCATAAATTCATATTGTTTTGTGAAACGACCATCTTTTTCTCCGAAGTTTATCTGTCCAAGCGAGAGTTTTGTCTCCATGAAGTCGATGCGAGTCTTGAGCTCCTCTGCGATCTTCATGCGCTCGATCTCACTCGTCTCATTTGCAAGACGGTCTTTATATGAGGCAAGTCTTCCAAGGTGTCTGTCGATGGAGCCCATGCCGATGACAGTCTCACCTTTTTGAAGCTCACCGCGTCTGCCAAGTTTTGTCTGCATACGAAGCGTATCTTTTGCTCTGTCATGTCCGCGCCATGCGCCGATTCCAAAGGCAGTGACTGGTGCGGCAAGTGCCCACATTCCTCCGATGGCTGTTCCCATAAGCGCTTTTCGTGCCGCGAAACCTGTTGCTGTGTATGCTCCGCGCTCGAATATTGCGTCTTTAAGTGCTTTCATTCCGACAGAGCTGTTTGCAATCTCACGCAATCGCGCGCCTGCATCTGGATGTGAAGCAATGAATCCTTGGGTTTGAATGAGCGTCTCAGCTTGGCTCATGGTAAGCGCAGCCTCTTGTTCACCTGAAACAGACTTGAGTGTTTCAAGCATCTGCGCGCGAGCCGTATCAAAGAGTGCCTTCTTTTCCTCAAATGCTTTTTTCTGCGTGCGTGTTGCGTCGGGCATTCCCCATTCGTATGGAACACGAGAAAAATCCGTTGCTACTTCGTTGAATGTGTTGAGAGTCTCTTTTAGTTCAGGATTCTTTTCTGTGAGCGCGCGAGAAATGTATTCGGCGATTGTTTTTTCTGATCCTTCTTTTTTGTATGCATCAAGCCCGCTTTCAGATATGACGCGAGCGATTTCTGCACCACGCGTGCGGAAGAGTTCGTGACGAGCGCTGTCTTTATTTGTTTGAATGGCATCGTATCCTTCCTTCTCGTATTTTGCGACGAGATAATTTTTGCGGACGTTTGCCCATGTTTTGCCGAGAAGGCCTGATGAGGCAATTTTTTCTTTGAAACGAGACGCAGCATCTTCTTTGACCTGATCGTATGTTGCATTGAAAATGCCTTTGCGTACGAGTTCCTTCTGTCCCTCAGTGAGTTTTGTAAATTCAGGAATATATTTTTCAAGTTCTTGTTCAACAGTGAGATTTTCTTCTGGTCCCTGTTGTGCAGTTTCTTCTTTTGATTTTCCTTTCTTTGCCTCTTTTTTCTCAGATTTCTGTTGTGCACATACTTCATCAGGATGTGGGTATGAGAGCGCTTCTTCCTCAAGCTTGTT
>CAYTCQ010000064.1:0-3086 GCA_964436485.1 uncultured Candidatus Saccharibacteria bacterium
CTTGGCCGAGATCATACTCGGCGGGACCGGTTGACTCGAACTCCGGATGCATCACCGTCTTCACCCAGTCGGGATAGACCGGCCGGATGGAACGGTCGACGCGGACGATGGTGTCGGGAACGGGCTCCAGCTTTTTCTCGAACGGAACAATCTTGCAGACCGGACCGAGGCCGAGTACCCTGCGGAACTCGTCGCGGTTCACCTCGTCGACATTGGCGTCAAGCAGATCGGCGAGCAGTCCAGAACTATAGAGCCTCTGAATCTGTTCCGCCGGCGTCCCTTTGTTGCTCACGAGTGTGAGCAAGTTTGCCGCTTGTTGCCAGGAAGCATCGGTACTCATAGGAATCTCCTATTAAGCGCTACGTCTTGCGGGTAGCGTGACTATCGGCTCTCGAAGGATTCGAGTTTGCCATAGCAGAGAAAGGCCTAAATGTAGCCACTTTCTGCTATGGCAAATACCCTGTGATTTTTAAAGTTCAAAAAATAATTATACACCTTTTTAGACTTGATGTCAATAAAAAAAGAGGCTTTTGAAAGTCTCTTTCTTGATTTGTGAACTACCTCCTACTCAATTGGAATCTATCATAGCTGAACTGCGATCTTGGCAGGAGCTCGGGATGGCTATTGGGCAGGCTTGAGAGGTTACTTTTGAGTATATTCGTGAGGCAAAAGATTTCTTACTGTCTCTGCATCCACATCATAAGAACGAATAAACGAATCGTCCACATGTGCATAGAGGATACCTTTTCCTGGCTCTGTTTCAACAAATTGACTCGCAAATGTGATGGTTGTCGCCTCGCTGTCAAAAATGAACGGTTCGGGAGAAACCCACTCTATTTTTCCGTTCTCATAATCATAGACAAAGAGGCCGACGGAAAACTTGCCATACTTCACCTCCTTGCCACTTCTATCACTCGCCTCTCGACCATTCAAGAAACCGACCAATTTTCCCTGGCCGATATCGAGAAAACTTGCCGGCATTAGGGGTCCCGGCGAAGCATGCTCTCCCGCCCAAGCAATTTTGTGTTCAGCAGGATGAAAAAGCACTTCCTGTATCTCCCAGTCTTGACCCATCTCTCTCGCTTCAACCTTCCGTACGACTGAATACCAGATGCCGTTTCTTTTATCGGCAGACTCGACAAGGTTGAATCGACTCCCCTGAACATTCTTGGGAGCGATAGAAAGTTCTTTTGCCACACCCATAAGTCCACCCTCCACATTTTGTGCTGAATCGAAGATCACCGGTTCTGTCATGACCAGCGAATCCAGATCCTTTCCCACGGCATGCCCGAGACTGATGGACATCTTGTCTTCTTCGATATTCCGAAAAGGCATTGTGAAATAAAGATGTACCAGTTCCGTCTCTTTATCAATCCATATATCGGGATCTTCGTTGCCTAAGTATTCCCAGTCTGCCTCATCACCAAGTTTCTTTGCGATGGCGCTAACGATACTATCCTCACCAGAAAAAATAAGTTTCTCGCCAATAATGAACCGTCCTGCCGCATCCGAATGCAGCCGATGAAGCTCACTCCTATCCACATACCCGTATGTATCGACACTGCCTTCACGACTCGCAATACAGCGAACAACACCTTCTTTATTTCCAGTGCGTGAATCAAGCGTCAATGCCATGACATGCTTGTATTCGCCGACAGCCTCGACCACCTTTCCTTTGATTTCGTATCGTTGCATATATCGTTTTGAAGTCTATTCATGGAACGCCCCCCCAATCGGAACCATCTTAGCCGAAAATCACAGGCGTGGCAATCGCTCGGGATAACTCTTAAGATGGGCAAGCTATAAACACGCGAGAAAAGAAAACGGCCCCATAGCAATGTTATACCTATGGGACCGTTCACCGCGTCTAATCTTTTTTCAAAAGCATCTTCTTTTTTTAGTCAATGACCTTTTCAGGCTTGCTTGATCATGCCGCTTGTACCCAGGAAGCCGATAGAGCGCCCCAGAGCGGCCATCGAATGAACGTTCGATGGCCATTCTTTTTCCACAACACATGTCAGGCTGAAATGAACGCCAGTACTCCGACTCCCACACAAATGCGCCACGATAAGGAAAGTATTGTTCTTTTTGGTTCCCACAAACACTGCAAGTGGTAATATAGCAAGCCCGACCCAAAAGACACTTCCCGATCAGCGCGTAAATATATTCAATAATTCTGTGCAGCATAACTATTCCCTCAAAGAACTTTTCCTGATGCGCCAAGAAATAAAGCGTTCGCAAGTTTTTACCTACGATTTGCAATTATACACTCTTTTTTTCTAGGTGTCAATAAAAAAAAGGGCCTTAATAAGCCTCTTTTTTACGTTCACACTCAATCAGAACCATCTTACCAGAGAATTTTAGAAAAAAATAGCTCGTGATGGCTACCAAGCAAATTCCAATGCCAAAAGTAAGAACTTAAACTTTTACAAAATAACAAAGCCAATTATTTTTCCCCTCAACATGAGTGGTAAATTTCAAAATGGAAAAACCATTTTTTTCGAGAATTCCATTGAACTCATCCCGAGTATAAAAAGAAAAATACCTGCCCATCCCCCCATACCTATCTTCATACACCATTTCTTCGTCTATCTCACGCTTTTCTTTCATGGAAATGAACCCGGCTCCTCCCGTTTTCACGACCCTCTTTGCCTCCTGCAAAACAGTAGTGATATCCTTTTTTGGCACATGTATAAAACTTGCTGCTGCCCAAAAACCATCAAATGTTCCTGTTGTAAAATCAACCTTACTAAAATCTGCCTTCTGAAATACTCCGCCAGGAACTCTTTCCTGGGCGATTTTCAACATGCCCTGAGAAATATCTATTCCTGTATAGTCAAAACCATTTTGAATAAAGATTATTGCGTCACGTCCTTCTCCGCAACCGAAATCAATCACTTTTTTCCCATCAAGAATACTCTTGAAAAAATCGAATTCATCGACCCAAAAATGAGCGACACGCGTATTGCTATATACGGAGGCGATTTTGTCGTATGTTTCAGTGGTTTCTTTCTTAACGTCCATATGAGATATTTGTGGACTACATCCTACTCAATTGGAACCATCTTACCCGAGAATTGCAGGAG
>CAYTCQ010000065.1:0-3072 GCA_964436485.1 uncultured Candidatus Saccharibacteria bacterium
GTTATGCGATGGATAGGCGTCAGTCCATGCTTTTTGATGGCGATGTAGTGCTCTTCAGTACCGTAGCCAGAATTCTGCTGGAAGTTGTACTGCGGATAGCGTTCGGCGAGCTTTGTCATGTGTCTGTCGCGCGTCACCTTTGCCACAATAGATGCAAGCGAGATGGCCGTCTCCTTTTCATCTCCTTTGATGATCGTGACCTGATTTTTAAATGAGGCAGGTGCGTGAAGTGATCCATCCAAAAGTATGAGCGAGTCTTCAGGACACTCGAGTGTATCGAGCGCATCGGAAAGTGCCTGCTTGATAGCTTTTGAAATACCATAGCTGTCGATATCACTCGCGCTCACCATCGAGACAAAGAAGTCGCACTTGCCTTCTTCCTGCAAAATTTCGATGTGCTTGTACCATGCCTCACGCTGCGCGCGCGAAAGCTGTTTTGAATCGCGCAGTGGTACAGGAAATGAGTCGAGCAAAAGGTGGAGCTCAGGATCAATGATGAGAAAGGCGCCTACGGCGACCGGCCCGGCAATGGGTCCGCGCCCGACTTCGTCGATGCCGATAGTGGCCTGCATACACGTTTATTATACCAAACGTCATTTATTTTTTAGAAAAAGTGCAATATAAATGTGGTTTGTCAATTCGATCTGTGCGCTGATATACTACGCTCACCAATGAGCTCAAATTTCGTCCACCTCCATACACACTCTCACTATTCCCTCCTCGACGGACTCACGAAGCTTGAGGACATGGTGCGTATCGTCAAAGAAAATGGACAGACTGCTGTCGCGATCACCGATCACGGCAACATGTATGGTGCGATTGAGTTCTACAAACTCTGCAAAAAAGAAGGTGTAAAGCCGATCATCGGTGTTGAAGCATACGTGACGAGCGGATCTCGCACTGACCGCTCGATGGTCAGCGGTACAAAGCGCTACTACCACCTCATTCTTCTTGCGAAAAATCTGCAGGGTTACAAAAATCTCATCCGTCTCGTCACGCGCGCAAACTTGGAGGGCTACTACTACAAACCGCGCATGGACCACGAGCTGTTGCGCGAGCACCACGAAGGCATCATCGCTCTTTCGGCTTGCATGGGCGGAGAGCTCTCACAGGCAGTCCTCGCAAACGACATGGAAAAAGCGGACGACATCATCCGCGAGCACCAAGATATTTTTGGAAAGGAAAATTATTTCATCGAAGTACAGTGTCACCCATCTATTGAGGGCGACAAGAAGCTTCGCGACGCGCTCGTCGGTCTTGGCAAAAAACACAACATCTCTGTTGTTGCCACACAAGACTCGCACTATCCATGCAAAGACGATCACGAGGCTCACCACACGCTCTTGCAGGTCAACACGCAAGGCGATGGAAAAGACGCCGGTAAATTTGAATTCTCAAAAGACGACTTTTCTTTGATTGATGAGAAAACTGCGCTTGAATATTTTGCAGACGCGCAAGAAGCCGTGGGTAACACAAAACTCGTGGCCGATATGTGTGAAGACTACGAGATCGAGCTCGGTGTGGCGTACTTCCCCGACTTCCCGCTTGAAGCAGGCGTCACGTCTGATGAAAAATTGCGCGAGCTTGCGTACGCCGGCTTTGCCTTCCGCGACTTACAGCAGACAGATGTATATAAAGAGCGTCTCGAATATGAGCTTGGAGTCATCAAGCAAAAAGGCTACGCCGGCTACTTCCTTGTAGTGGGAGACCTTCTTCGCTACGCGCGTGAAAACGGCATCCTGACAAACATTCGAGGATCTGTTGCCGGATCGCTTACTACATACCTCATCGGTATTACAAACGTGGATCCGCTTGAATACAAGCTTCCATTTGAACGCTTCCTCAATCCTGAGCGTCCATCGCTTCCCGATATCGATATGGACTACGCCGATAACCGTCGCGACGAAATGATCCGCTATGCAAAGCAAAAATATGGCGAAGACAAAGTCGCCCAGATCGGAACGTTCGGTACTATGATGGCCAAAGGCTCCGTACGCGACGTTGCTCGCGCACTTGGATATCCGTACGCAATCGGCGACAAAATCGCCGGCATGATTCCGCTCGGCTCACAAGGATTCCCCATGACGATCGAGCGCGCCATGGAAATGGTGCCTGAGCTCAAAGACGCGTACGACAAAGATTTTGATACAAAGCGCATCATTGATCTTGCGAAAAAACTTGAAGGATGTGTCCGTCACGTGTCAGTCCATGCAGCCGGCGTTGTGATCGCGCCAAAACCACTGTATGAATTTGCTCCGACACAGCTCGATCCAAAAGGTGGATCTATCATCACGCAGTACGACATGCACTATATCGAAGATGTGGGGCTACCAAAATTCGACTTCCTTGGTATTCGCAACCTCGCCATTCTTGCCGACGCAGTACGACTCGTAAAGCGCTTGCGCGGTGTTGAAGTCGATCTTGATCGCGTACCACTGTCTGATCCATCGACATTTACAATGCTTGCGCGCGGTGAGACGATGGGACTCTTTCAGCTCAACGGCTCGGGCATGACGAGTTTCTTGAAACAACTCAAGCCGACAACTATTTTTGATATCAACGCCATGGTCGCGCTCTATCGCCCAGGACCAATGGAAATGATCCCTGAGTACATCAAACGCAAACACAATCCTGCACTCGTCTCATATCTTGATCCGCGCATGAAAGATATTTTGGATCAGTCATATGGCGTGATCGTCTACCAAGACGACGTCATGATGCTTGCGATCAAGCTTGCGGGCTATTCATGGCTGGAAGCTGACAAACTCCGCAAAGCCATGGGAAAGAAAATCCCAGCCGAAATGCAGGCGCAAAAAGAAAAATTGCTCGAAGGATTTGTGAAGCACGGAAAGCTCAGCCAAAAACTCGCAGAAGATCTCTGGCATCTCATTGAGCCATTTGCCGCGTATGGATTCAACAAGGCGCACGCCGCTTCATATGGACGCGTGGCATACCAGACGGCTTACATGAAGGCCAACTTCCCTGTTGAATACATGTGCGCCATCCTCACTGCTGAATCGGGTGACGTTGAAAAGGTAGCTGAAATTATTGCCGAGGCAAAGAAGATGAACA
>CAYTCQ010000066.1:0-1068 GCA_964436485.1 uncultured Candidatus Saccharibacteria bacterium
TCTTCCAACTCATATTCAAGCCGCACTATTGGGAGAAAACGACGCACGGGTTTCATCTTGCCACGGAAACGGAAGAAATTCACGAAGAACGGAGCGCTGAGATGATGGAAGAACACACTTCCGAAGAAATTATTTTTCCAGTTTCAGCACCTGAAATTGTTGCAATTGAATCGCTACGGACTGAACGACAGAGAAAGATTGTATGAGAATTCACCGCATAGAGTATGAAAAAACTTTCCTCACCGGAAGCGCTGAAAACTTTTGAATCAATCAAGAAGATTGATGCGGATGGCGTCGAATACTGGGAAGCCCGAGAACTCATGCCGCTTCTGGAATATCCAAACTGGGCAAAAGCCGAGGAGCTTCTCACTCGAGCAAAGAAGGCCTGTGTGAATAGTGGTCAGGATGTTGAAAACCATTTTCACCAGACGGTCAAAATGGTCCATATTGGCTCGAATACGGTAAGAAAGATTAAGGACTACCAGCTTGATCGGTACGCTTGCTACCTGATCGTTCAAAACGGCGATCCGAAGAAACAGGTCATCGCTTTGGCGCAGACCTACTTTGCCATACAGACGAGAAAGCAAGAAGTTTTCGAACAATTGTCCGACGCCGAAAAGCGTGTGTTCATCCGCGATGAGGTAACCGCGCACAACAAGAAATTATTTAGCACCGCGCAGAAAGCGGGCGTTACCCGATTCGGTTCATTTAATGATGCAGGGTATCGGGGTTTGTATGGCATGGCGCTTTTCGAGGTGGAAAAGAAAAAGAATATTGGAAAAGGGGAATTACTCGATCGAGCGGGAAATACCGAGCTTGCCGCAAATCTGTTTCGTATCACGCAGACGGATGAAAAAATTCGGAAAGAAAATATTCGAGGCGATCGATCAGCGTCGAAGATGCACTTCATGGTTGGTGGAAAGGTTCGCCAGACGATTCGCGATATCGGAGGAACACTGCCGGAAGACTTGTCTCCGGAACGTCATATCAAAGAAGTCCGAAAGGAAACGAAGAAGCTTTTGAAAAGAGGGAAAGGAACCTAATTATGAATATGTGGAAAAATATCAC
>CAYTCQ010000066.1:1168-3032 GCA_964436485.1 uncultured Candidatus Saccharibacteria bacterium
AAGCTTTTGAAAAGAGGGAAAGGAACCTAATTATGAATATGTGGAAAAATATCACGAATTTTGTTTCAACACATACCGAGAGAATCGTCGTGATCTTGGCGGTCATATTGAGTGTGGCAAGCTTCGCCTACTACTATCACGCCGGGCTTATCACGGCGTATGGCGATAGTCGAACTCACCTAGATATGGCGCGTCGAGTAATTGATAGTCCAACTCCCGGATTGGCTCAAGTTGGCGGCTATTGGCTTCCACTTCTTCATGTGCTCATGCTCCCGACGATTTGGAATGATTTCATGTGGCAGTCGGGACTTTCGGGCTCTATTCCAAACATGATTGCGTTTGTTGCTGCCGTACTCTTCATGTACCGCTTGGCGTTTCTTGCAACGGGGAACCGACTTTCCGCATTTATTGGCGCATCGATTCTCCTTTTCAATCCGAATCTTCTCTATATGCAGGCGACGCCGATGACGGAGTCGCTCTTCGTCTGCACGATCACGGTATTCATGTTCTATTTCTACCGGTGGTTTCGGGGGGAGAAAACATCGGACTTGGTGCTTGCCGCAATTTTCTTGGTATTCTCATCGCTCAACCGGTACGAGGGGTGGGGGCTTGTCATCGCGGCAAATGCACTCATGGTATGGCGGTGGGCGGAGCGGAGATTTGATAAGAAGATGGAGGGCGCCATGATTGCATTTGGTACATTGTCGTTCTTTGGCATATTTCTCTGGCTTTTATGGGGGGCTGTTATTTTTGGGGACCCTTTAATTTTTGCTAATCATGAGTTGAGTGCAGCTACTCAAACTTCAAAGATTGAAAATACTGCTCAGTGGACGGGGTTTGGAAATATTGTAATGGCAATATTAACAAATATGTACTCTGTATTTTCTACAGCGGGCATGGTTTCGTTACTGGCTATTTTTGGAGTTGTTGTATCTATTGCTCGCAATGCTCGTCGGTTGTTTAATTCGGAGTACCTCATGAGTTATCTTTTGTTGGTGCCAATTCTATTTGATATTTTGACCGTTTATACTGGGAAAGTTCCAGTGGAAAATCCGATTATCTCACACGTTGCTTCGCCGCATAATATTTATAACGTTCGATATGCGCTGTACACGTTTCCATTTTTAGCTATCTTTACATCTGTTATTGCAAGAAG
Organism: uncultured Candidatus Saccharibacteria bacterium; assembly: GCA_964436485.1. Classification (GTDB taxonomy): domain Bacteria; phylum Patescibacteriota; class Minisyncoccia; order Phycocordibacterales; family UBA9973; genus CAITQP01. The sequence goes on from CAYTCQ010000066.1 coordinate 2,325, forward strand.
TTCTATCGGAAAAATCATGTTAGTATCATGGATTATTTGTTTTAATATTTACCTTTCCTGGAATTCCCAGTTGGACCTGGTTACTTTACGTGATGTTGGAATATCTCATGATTCTGAAGTTGATAAATTTAATATGGAGTGGTTGGCAAAACATCACGGAGATGGTCTTATCCTCGTGAGTGCAGGAGCACATGATGGTCGATTGTTTAATATGAAAATCGATCAGGCATACTTTATTACTGAGGGAGCTTACAAATTGTGGGATGAATCTCTTCATAATCCTGCCAAATATGCTGAGTTTGTTCTTATGTCAAAATCCGCGCCGAGAGATATGCTTAATAGAAAGGTGGATCATGGCGCACTTGAGCGAGAATTTCATATAGTGAAAATGGGAAATGATTTTGATATCTTTCAGAGGAATTATTAGGGCGTCTTGACTTATGTACAAAAGAGTTATATCTATCGTTGTTCCACTCTTCAACGAGACGGAAAGTTTGGAGACTTTGCATGCAGAGATAGTTTCTGCATTGCATTTGTTTCCAGATGAATACGAAATTCTCTTTATCAACGATGGAAGCTCGGATGAGAGTCAGTCAGTGCTCGAGAAAATTGCAGCAAGTGACAGAGAAACGCGGACGCATGTTATCCAACTCAAGAAAAACTGCGGTAAGGCAACAGCTCTTTCTGTTGGATTCTCGCTTGCGAAAG
>CAYTCQ010000067.1:0-3015 GCA_964436485.1 uncultured Candidatus Saccharibacteria bacterium
ATACAACGATTGTTGAGAGTATAAGAAATGGACCAAATGGAATAGCCGATTTGAGAGAAATCCGCTTGTCGCCAAAGAGCGACGAACCAAGCAATAAAATGACTCCAAATACCGCTCCTGTCCAGAAGGAAACGAGTATTGCAAGTGCTCCGCCTGAAAGGCCGAGCAAAAATCCCATACCCATCATAAGCTTGGCGTCACCAAGACCCATCCACTTCCCTTTTGATATGAGCCACAAAAACGCAAATGGCGCTGGAAGAACAATGCCGGCCAAAAATTGTTCAACCGTCGGAACATGTAAAACAAGGATGTCTCCTTGGATGAAAAACATCCCGATAAACGCAAGTGCCGCAAACCCGTAGTTGAATGCATCCGGCAATATTTTATGGCGCATATCGTACGCACACAAAACAATCAAAACTGAAAATAGAGTGGCATAGTACACGAACAAAATCACAAATAGAAGCGGAGTTGTAAATATAAGATATGAGAAATGCATATACAAAAACACAAACAAAAATCCTGTCAGCGCTTCAACAAGCGGATACTGCCACGAGATCTTTGTTCGGCAACCGCTGCACTTCCCTCTCTGGGAAAGAAAGCTTCCAATCGGAACCAGTTCATACCATGAAAGATGTTTGCCACATGAAAAGCACGCCGAGCGTCCACCGAGCGTACGACCTGAGCGATAACGAAGAATAACCACATTCAAGAAGCTGCCGATGATAGCGCCAAAAAAGAATACTAGGAGCAATATAACTGTTGAATTTTGTATCATACAACTAATCGCACAAATAATTCGGTGCCATCGCGTGTGGAAAATGAGCAGTATCAGTAAATACTGCGGCGCTTGTTGGGACAACACCTGTTACGACTTTTCCGTTGCTATTCCAGTCAACACAATATGCCCCATCTGAAAGCGTTGCCGCAAAAAACCATCGTCCTGTGCGTGCAGGATTAAGACCATCCCATGCATAGTAATACTTGGTTGATTTTGGAAGCTGAGAAAGCAGTGCATACAAACTATTACTCGAAGCGGTGCTGTCATTAAAAATTGTACTGGTCAGTGCTGGCCCTGCGACAGGAGTAACGGTTGATCCAAATGTTGGCGGAACAACGATACCTGTTGTTCCAGAATAGAGAGATACTTGTGAGCGCATACTGCCAAGCTGTTGCATCACCTTCTTGTCTGCAGCTTTCGCATTCTGACTACTCAAAAAAGCAATTATAATTGTGGCCAAAATTCCAATGATCCCAATAACGACAATAAGTTCAATAAGGGTAAAACCTCTTTGTGTATTTTTCATACAAGAATAGTATAGCACCTACGTATTTGAATCATGCATGATTTGTGTAAAACAAATAAAATACCCCGCCCTTTTACAGGCGAGGTATTTTAGTACGTGTCCTAACCTAAATGATTAGAGACAAGTGAATGTAGTACCGTTGATAGCTGTAGCGATAGAAGTAGCTCCACTAACTGTCTTAGCAACACCAGTGTAGTCTACACAAGCCCAACCACCACTACTGAGCGCAGCGGCAGCTGCCCACTTACCACCGTTTGATGGAAGAGTTCCTTCAGAAACACAACCTGTGTTTGCAAGAGTGATGCCATCGAGGAGATTTCCGAGACCGCTGTTTGCAGTTTCAAAGAGTGTTCCTGATGTTGTTGCACAAGCCTGAGGTGTACCAGCTGTACCATTGTTAAAAGCTGTACCAGTACCTGAGTAAAGCTGAGCCTGAGCGCGCATTGATGAAAGCTGTCCTGAAATCTTTGCATCAGCTGCCTTACTGCGAGCAGAACCGAGAGATGTAAGAACAATTGTCGCCAAGATACCGATAATTGCGATAACGACGAGCAATTCGATGAGCGTAAAACCTTTTTGTGTATTTCGCATAATAAATAAAACTACTAATAAATTTGATCCCCACTGAGCAGCAAAACTGACCAGCGAAGAAACGACCATTTACATTTGTAATGCTCAAATTATACCACCGGCATGCAGGCACACCCTGCAATAGGCCCTGTGGATAACAAAACCCCGCTGTAAGCGGGGTTTTGTGGACTAAATACCTGAAGCAATGTTGTAAATCGGCACAAGGACAGATGTCAGAAGAACACCGACTCCAAGACCAAGCACCACAATCATAATAGGCTCAATAAGACCTACGAGCGTGTCAACAGAGTCGTCAACTTCGCGCTTATAGAAGTGCGCAAGTGTCTTAAGGATATTCGAAAGACCTCCTGTCTCCTCTCCTACCTTCACCATTTGCACCATAATCTGTGGAATGTCTTCATACTTGCCAAGCGAGTCAGAAAACGAACTTCCTCCTTTTACGGCAGTACCTGCCTCAGTCAAAATATTTTCATAGACAGAGTTGCCAACGATCTTTGAGGTAATTTCAAGTGAGCGAACAATAGAGATACCCGATGAAAGCATTGTGTCCATGTTGTCAGCGACACGAGAAAGATAGAGGCGCTGATAGAGCTTGCCAAGCACTGGAAGACCAAGAACAAGTCGGTCGAGATATTTCTTGCCCGACCGTGAACGACTCAGTCTCCATAGATACAGACCTGCAATAACAAAGAAAATGAGAACAAAGAATCCATAATCAACGAAGAAGTTTGAGAGTCCGATAACAACACGAGTATAGATCGGTACCGCCTGACCTGATGAAAGGATAATAGCTGAGAGCTTTGGAATAACCATCACAAACATGAGGATCATAACGATGATAAATACACCGATCACAAAGGCAGGATAAATGAGGGCATTCTTTGTCTTTGACGTAAGTTCGTACTGGCGATCAAGGTAGTCGGCAAGGTATGCAAATACTTGATTGAGCTTTCCAGATTCCTCGCCAGCCTTAACCATGTTTACATAAAAATCAGAGAATACATCAGGGTGCTTTGCGAGCGCGCCAGAGATTGTAACACCGGCCTGCAAATCATCCGTGACATTTGTAAGTTTCTGACGAAGGAGTTGATTTTCCGCATTTGAAGCAAGAAGTGTA
>CAYTCQ010000068.1:0-2918 GCA_964436485.1 uncultured Candidatus Saccharibacteria bacterium
GTACGTGTATGTTCCACGATCAGTCATGATAGTTTTTGCGACAGAATCAACAGACGTAATACTCGCCTCGATAAAATTGATGTGCTTTTTGTACACAATTTCTCGTGCTGGCTCAACTACCTGATGATGACCAAGACCACCTGTTGCCACTTCATGCAGCATCGGAGTAAAGAGAAAGTGATTTGTCCTATTGATGATCGTTACCTGCGCGCTTTTTCCAAGGGCACGAGAAATAGAAAGCGCGGCATATATTCCGGCAAATCCACCTCCAAGAATGTAGATGTTTTTTTGTTCTTTTATTGTCATATGTGATAGGCTGAGAATCTCATGCGCACGTGGCGGAATTGGTATACGCGTACGTTTCAGAAGCGTATCCCGAAAGGGTTGGGAGTTCAAGTCTCCCCGTGCGCACACATACCACAAGGAAAGTATACTCTATAAACAGCGTAGGTATTTATCCTCTTTTATGGCATTATCGATGCATATGAAGAAACCTGCTTCCCCAAGCACTGTGCGTATCAACAAACACATGGCCGACATCGGCCTTGCTTCACGCCGTGAAGCCGACGAATACATCGAAAAAGGCCTCGTACTCGTCAATGGCAAGAAAGCCGAGCGCGGCATGCAAATAGACCCCAAGAAAGACAAAGTCCAGCTTAAAGGCGGATCTCAGCAGTCGTATGTCTATTATGCGTACAACAAGCCAGTCGGCATCGTGACCACGCTTCCACAAGGCGATGAAAAGGACATTCTCGGAAGTACAAAATTTCACAAAAAAGTCTTCCCTGTTGGTCGTCTCGACAAAGACTCGCACGGGCTCATCCTTCTCACAAACGATCGTCGTATCACACACCGACTTCTCTCACCAAATTTTTCACACGAAAAAGAATACCGCGTGACGATCAAAGGACAGCTCAGTCACTCATTTGTGCGCAAGCTTGAGCTCGGCATCATCATCGACAAAGTGCGCACAAAGCCGATCAAAGTATTTCGTGAAAACGAGCACACCTTCCGTATCATTTTGACCGAAGGTCGCAACCGTCAGATCCGCCAAATGGTGGAAGCTGCTGGCGACACCGTCGTCGATCTTTTGCGCATCCGCATCGAACACATCAAGCTCGGCACGCTCAAAGAAGGCGAATTCAAATCCGTCTCAAAAGCCGACATGGCAACCCTGCTCAAAAAACTCGGGCTCTAATTATTTAAAACTTCGTGCCATTGCGTCAGCAATAGGATCAATAGAAAACGTCGCTCGTTCTGCTTTACACGCTGACTTTTGCGGATCGTCGTAGTTGTCACACTGCGGCGCGCGAGTCGTAAATGTAAGGATCGCCGTACCACCTTTGTATGCAAATGCGTACGCATAATTTGTATATGTGCTTCCCGCAGCTCCTTCGGTTTCTTTTGTAACGCAATACGTCGTGCCATAGATCGTAGTGCTTGTCGTCTGCCCCGCGCGAGCTATCTCACTTCCACCTGCCGTACATGAAAAAACATCGGACAAGATCTGTACCTTCGGCGGCCAATCGACGGTATGAATGTACGCAGTATTAAGATTTTCAGGATATAGAAACGACACTCCGTCGCTCGTCGCAGTCTTCCATGAGCTTGTGTCTATCTGATACGATGCTTGTTGCGCGACAAGGATACCGCTTTGGACAATAAAATATTTTGAAATCCCAACACTTGGTTTTGTAACCATTGGTTCTCCTTGTTTGCGATCCGCATAATTTACAGTAAGCTGACCCTCTCGTATTTGTGTTGTTTGTGGTGCAATACGATCTCCCAAAAAAACGGCGTTGGTACCCACATACCCATTAGAACTAGAGAGAAGTGCGGCAATATAGTAAAAGGTTCCAGAGCCGCCAGAATTTTGAGTGAGAAGAAAGGCAATATCATCTTTTCCATCACCATTAAGATCACCGGTAGCATTATTGCCAAAATACTGAGTAACAACATTTGTCGCTGATTCAACGGTCACTGGTACACGAGAGACTCCTGCAACAAGCGTGACGCTGTGGCCGTCTATGGTATACGTAGCATTTTTAGGGTCTGCAACCACTGGAGAAGGAACACTCTCTGGAGCTTGAGCGGTACGTGGGACGTTTTTGAGTGCAAAAAATATAAGCACGGCGGCAATCACAACCAAACAAATTTGAAGATATTTTTTAGTCATACCCATAGTATATACCCTGTTTAAAAGCATGCTAGAATACCGGCATGAAAAACGAAAACTGTAAGGGTTCGTGCGAAAGTTGCCTCATGCCTTTTTACAAAGACACCGGTGTACGTGAAAATCCAAAATACTGCAGTCTCTGCTGGAAAGACGGCAAATTCTGCTACGAAGGAGACCTTAAGGGCTTCCAAGCGGTATGCTACAAAGCTATGACTGATAGTGGCATGAACAAACTCAAAGCAAAGATCTTCTCATGGATGATCCGCTTTGCTCCACGCTGGAAGGAAGCTAAGTAAGACATACATATTTCGAATACTGCTTGTATTCGAAATTCGGAGAGGTGCATGAGCGGTTTAAATGGCAGTCCTGGAAAGGCTGTGTTCGAGAAATCGGACCGGGGGTTCGAATCCCCCTCTCTCCGCAACATTCTTAGCTATATAAAATATGACAATTTGGAATAATACATTCTGGAATATTATTCTGATGTATATATGCCTAGGGCAATTTATCAAGACGACCATAAAAAAATTGTTTCGCGCTTAAAACAAGCGCGTCTTGAGGTTGGTTTTGGACAAACTGAAGTTGCTAAAAAAAATCGGAAAGACACAGTCTTACGTCTCTAAAATAGAATCCGGACAAAGACGCTTTGATGTTTTGCAACTTAAAGAGTTTGCACGAATTTATAAGAAGGATTTGGGATTTTTTCTAAAATAATATGCGAATTATTGAAGGTATTGTAAAA
>CAYTCQ010000069.1:0-2873 GCA_964436485.1 uncultured Candidatus Saccharibacteria bacterium
CCCTGAGCCTGGTATCGACGCCGTTATTCGTCCAAAAAGAGATGAGTGGTCGCTTCCAGCCCTTTTGGACGGCAAAGGCCTGTCAGAAATAGTCCGAGAAAAACTCTCAAAACTGCCCGACGAGGCTATAGTGCAGATAAACCCAGACAATCTCCTCTAGGAGACTTGTGCTTCGGCCTTTTGTGTGGTAAGCTCATGCGGTAATCAACTATGAATAGCAAAACAACAATCGAAGTTAAAAAGGCTTCCAACGAGAGCAATCTCACCCTTATCCGCCGTTTCTCTCGCCGTGTGCAGGAGGCTGGTATCATCCGCTCTGTAAAAGGCAACCGCTACAGTGAGCGCGAGCCATCAAAGCTCGACCGCAAGACATCGGCTCTTAAGCGTCTCAATCGAGCAAAGGAAATCGAAAAGCTCAAGAAGCTTGGCAAGTGGGTAGAACGCACAGGCCGCAGATAAGAATGGCAACAACCATTTCCATCAACAACAAAACAAACGGTAAGCCCCCGCGCTTGCCGTTTGCTCGTTTGAAGAGTGCCATCCTTGGTGATGCGTACGATCTTTCTATTGCCATCGTCTCTCCAAAAGAATCGCATCGTCTCAACAAAACATATCGAGGCAAAGATAAGCCGACAAATATCCTTTCATTTCCACTCGACAAAACATCAGGCGAAATTGTGCTCGACATGACAACTTCAAAAAAAGACGCGCCCAATTTTGATATGACTGTCTCAAAATTCATACTCTTTCTTGTTATCCACGGAATGCTTCATTTGAAAGGATACGATCACGGTAGTAGAATGGAAAAAGAAGAAAAAAAGTTCTTGAAACTTTTTTCTTAACTACTATCCATCAAATGGCACGCAACATCACTATCGGCATCGATCTCGGTACTGCAACAACACGCACGGTTGTGCTTGCGTGGCAGGACGGGAGCGCCGTGCCTGAAGTGCTTGCTTCAGCAAGTGTGCCGACACGCGGACTTCGCCACGGATACATCACGAGCATTCCAGATGCTGCGCAGTCAATCCGCAAGTCTGTTGCTCAAGCCGAAAAAGAAGCCGGCGTTTCTATCAAGCGCGCTATCTTTTCTATTGGCGGCGTCAGTCTCTCAGCTGAAGTCTCACAAGGAAGCGCGATCATTTCAAAATCTGATGGAGAAATCACAGCCTTTGATATCAAGACAGCTCTTGCTGGCGCAGAAGAAAATGTTGAGCTCAAAAACAAGCGCATCATCTACACATCTCCGATCGCGTGGAAACTCGATGGCAAAGAAATTCACGGCAAACCTGAGGGTATGCATGGCATCAAGCTTGAAGTAAAGACTCTTTTTATCACCTGTTTTTCTCAGCATCTCGACGATCTTCTCAGTGCTGCCGCTGAAGCTGGTATTGAAGTGCTCGACGTCGTCCCTGCCTCTATTGCCGCAAGTGAGATCGCCCTCACCGACCGACAAAAGACAGTGGGTGTCATGCTTGTAAATATCGGCGCGGAAACTGTCTCTATTGCCGTATTTGAAAACGCCGTCCTTATCGGACTTGTAGTCCTTCCGATCGGCTCAACAGACATCACCAACGACATCGCTCTTGGCTTCCGCATTCCACTTGAAGAAGCTGAAAGCGTAAAGACGGGCAGTATCATGGCAACAACATATCCAAAAAAGAAAGTAGATGAGATCATCGAGGCTCGTCTTTCAGATATCTTTGAGCTCATCGACGCCTATTTGAAAAAAATAAAACGCTCAGGCCTTCTTCCAGCTGGCGTTGTACTCACGGGTGGCGGTAGCGCAAGCGCGCTCGTCGAAGGTCTTGCAAAAGATATGCTCAAGCTTCCATCTCGCTCAGGCAAAGAAGATCTCTTGAGCAAAGTAAAAGGCCCGATCCGAGACTCCTCATGGTTTGTCGCGTACGGTCTTGCGCTTCTCGGCAAAGGATCTGGAACGACTCGCTCTCGCGGCAAAGGATCTGGAGCTCGCGGAATCTTCAAAGAATTCATGAGGCAATTTTTGCCGTAAGAAAAGCCCCCACAATTGTGGGGGCTTTTTTAGTTTGCTGAAATGTTGAACCTGTATGCATACTTAGCATAACAATTTTCACCTGATGTTACCGATTGGAATGAAAGGGCGTTGAATTTTCCCCTCACATACAAGCCTGCTAACACGTGAATACGCGCAAGGCAGGTTCTTTCTTCAATAAGTAGCGTCAGGGGCTTAACATCAAGAACATCTTCTATCAATTGCATTAATTTCTTAACTTCACCTACAAGAATTGGACTTGGCGGATTGAAAAGCTCGTCCATAAACTTTGTAAAGTTAAGAAGAAAATCAATTTCAATAGTATCCTGAGGGACAAACTTGTCTGTTTCAGAATAAATATGTTCATTGATATACGACTCAATGCCGTACGAAAAAAATTTTGTCATACTCGCATGCTCAAGATTTGCCAGCATGCGAAGATTTTCAAGAATAACAGCAAATGATCTGGCGTCTTGAAGAAAGCGCGGTGAATTTTTCTTATCCATATATAAACGTATTTTTAGTGTATGTCTTAACTTAATTGTACCCCACCTTTAAGACTTGTCAATACCCCTCTTAAGGAATTTGCTTTTCCTAAATATCTGGTAATATGTCAGTAGTTTTCTTAGCAACCTTTAGCAGTTACGCTCGCGCGCAAGGGTTTCCCCTTACCACAGCATTTTACCTATATTTTGTATGGCCAAAGTCAACCCAGATATCGAAACATTCGCTCGCATTAAGGTCATCGGTGTCGGCGGTTCTGGAAAGAACGCAGTCAACCACATGATCAACGCCAAAGTTCGTGGTGTTGAATTCATCGTGATGAACACTGATACGCAGGACCTCCACAATTCTCTTG
>CAYTCQ010000070.1:0-2768 GCA_964436485.1 uncultured Candidatus Saccharibacteria bacterium
GTCTTAAGACAATCATGAAAGAAGTGGAGCGCTCAGAAGGCAAGATCATTCTCTTTGTGGACGAGATCCACACGATTGTCGGAGCAGGCGCGTCAGAAGGATCAATGGATGCTTCAAACATGCTCAAGCCTGCGCTTGCGCGTGGCGAGCTCCGTGCGATTGGCGCGACAACACTCAGGGAATATCAGAAACACATCGAAAAAGACCCTGCGCTTGCGCGTCGCTTTCAGCCAGTATTTGTCGATGAGCCATCTCCAGAAGATGCCATCGCTATTTTGCGTGGCCTCAAAGAAAAGTACGAAGTGTATCACGGCGTGCGTATTACTGATGATGCAATTATCGCAGCTGTAAATTTCTCAACTCGATATATCACAAATCGCTTTTTGCCTGATAAGGCTATTGATCTTGTTGACGAAGCTGCATCTGCGCTTCGTATCGCGCTTGAAAACAAACCACCTGTGCTCGAAGACGCTCATCGCAAAATCATGCGCTTTGAAGTAGAAAACGAGGCCCTCAAGAAAGAAATTCAGAGCGATACAGCTTCTGACGCAAAGGCAACAAAAGCTCGCATCAAAGAAATCGAAAAAGAAATCGCAAATCTTAAAGAAAAGACAAAGGAAATAGAGCTTAAATGGCAGAATGAAAAGACGCTTGTGTCTGAGATTCGCACGCTCAAAAAAGATCTTGAAGCACTTCGTATTGAAGCCGATAACGCCGAACTTCGTGTCGATCTTACAAAGGCGGCAGAGATTCGCTATGGCAAAATCCCTGCCGCTCAGAAAGATCTCGAACAAAAACTTCTCCGTCTCAAGAAGCTCCAGAAGTCACGTCGTATCTTGAAGGAAGAAATCACATCTGAAGATATTGCAGAAGTTGTGGCTCGTTGGACAGGTATTCCGCTCACGCGCATGCTCGAAGAAGAGCGCGCAAAACTCGAGCGCATGGAACAGGAACTCAACAAGCGCGTTGTCGGTCAGAGTGAGGCCATTGCTCGCGTGGCAGATGTTGTCCGCCGTTCTCGTGCCGGTATCTCAGATCCAAATCGTCCAATCGGTTCGTTTATTTTCCTTGGTCCAACAGGTGTTGGAAAGACAGAGCTCACAAAGGCACTTGCCGAGTTTATGTTCAACGACGATAAGGCGCTCATCCGTGTCGATATGTCTGAATATATGGAGCGACACAGCGTTTCAAAGCTTGTCGGCTCACCTCCGGGATATGTCGGTTACGATGAATCTGGTCAGCTGACAGAAGCAGTCCGACATCGTCCATACGCAGTCGTACTCTTTGATGAAATAGAAAAGGCGCATCCAGAAGTATTCAATATGCTCTTGCAGGTGCTTGATGAAGGACGCCTTACTGATGGTAAAGGCCGTGTGGTCAACTTCAAGAATACGATCATCATCATGACCTCAAACATTGGCTCACAGTTTATTGAAAAGATGGAGTCAATCGGCTTTACAAACAATTCTGCCTCGACTGACTACTCAAATGTGAAAGGTAAAGTACTCGACGCACTCAAAGAACAATTCCGTCCAGAATTCCTCAATCGTGTGGATGAAATCGTACTCTTCGATGTATTGTCGAAGGAAGCGATCCGCGAGATCGTCACACTCCGCACAAAAGTTGTGGCAGACAGACTCGCTGGAAAGGGGATTATTCTTGATATTACGCAGCCGGCGCTCGACTTCCTTGCGCATGATGGATACGATCCTCACTATGGCGCGCGTCCACTCAACCGTCTCATTCAGTCTAAGATCTTGAGCCCAATCGCATCGCACATCATTGCAAGCGGTGTCGGCAAAGGAGACACGGTCCGTGTAGTGGTAAAAAATGGCGATCTTGCTATTGAAACCAAAAAAGCAGGGAAGAAGGTGAAGAGTAGCGTTATAACAAGAAAACATAAGACTGCGTAAAATTAAAAAACTCCCCTTAAGGGGAGTTTTTTAAAAATTTCTGTGTGTTTTGTAGTATTCAACTAAATCACGCGCAGTAGATTTTTCTGGTTCTTCTTGAATATTTGCAGCCCACTCTTGTGCCTCATCCAACTTATCATGTGCTAGAAAATATAATAGTTTTGTTATCTGATTCGGGTGATCTTTTGGTTGTATCTCAATAGCTTTTTCAGCATATTGTTGTGCTAAAGAACGATTACCTTTTTGGAATGCGTGACTTATTGCATGATGATACCAAAACCATAAAATTTCATTTCTCCAATCAGCCTCTTCTTCTGTTAGTGTTGTGGAATCAATTTGCTCAAGTATGTTCTTAATTCTATTTGTGATTAGATTTGGATCACTATCGCTCCAAGTTCCTGAATGTATTAATTTTTGATCTTCTACGGTATACAGATTCGACATCTCAAGTGGAGTATTAGCACCAAGTATTTTATATACTTCAGAAAGTTTGCTCTCGGCTTGTTCCTGTCCAGGCTTATATTCGAGGTTCATAGGCGTATGATATCACTTTAGTACCCACAGAAAAAGCGGACAAAAGTCCGCTTTTTTGGTGCGCCGGGTAGGACCGCGAGTACGCTTTTCGCTCAAAAAACCGGGTAGGATTCTCGCCCTACGGTCGCGGGTACTTTTCGACAAAATTTCCTTGCAGTCAATTTTGTAACGAAAAGTCTTTCGAATCCTACACGCGACTGAAGCAGTTCAGTCGCTCCGGCGCACACAAGAAAAAGGCCGTCCGTAAGGACAGCTCTTTTTCAATATGTGTCTCTATTGTACCAAGTTAGAACCTATTTTCAAAATCGCTGATACAGCGTT
>CAYTCQ010000071.1:0-2637 GCA_964436485.1 uncultured Candidatus Saccharibacteria bacterium
CGACGAGGTGCACATGCTCACAAAGGAAGCATTCAATGCGCTCCTTAAGACACTCGAAGAGCCACCAGCTCATGTCATTTTTATACTCGCAACAACTGAGCTTGAAAAAGTACCTGAGACTATCGTCTCGCGCTGTCAGACATTTGTCTTTCGCAAGCCCTCAGAAAAAATCCTCCGCGATCTTATAGAAAAAACTGCCAAAAAAGAAAAAGTCACTCTTGGCGCGGGTGCGGCAGATCTTATCGCCGTCCTTGCCGGCGGATCATTTCGTGACGCACTGGGTACGCTTCAAAAGGTGATTAGTGCATCGGGCAATAAAATAGAAGTGGAAGATGTTGCTCGTATCACAGGCGCTCCATCACAAGTGCTCGTGCATGACCTCATCGAAGCCATCGCTCGTGGAGCGCTCGCAGATGCGCTCATTGTTGTCGAGAAAGCACGCGCAAGCAATATCTCAATGAAGACACTGCTTGAGCTCACGCTTCATCTCTTGCGTCGCATTTTGCTGTTGCGCGTATCGCCAGCAATAGGGAAGGACGAGCTCTCAGCGCTATCTGTGGAAGAGTTTGAGTTCGTAACTCGTATGTCACAAATAGAGTCGCTTCATCTCAATTCGCAAACACTACTCGTATTTCTCGAAGCCCTCACCCAACAGCGCTACGCGTTTGTTGAAGGTCTTCCACTCGAGCTCGCGCTCATGAAAATCCTCGGGGGAAAGAATCAGGGCTAGTGTCATCCCGTGCTTGAAACGGGATCCAGCGCATTTGTTTTTTTGCCCAAAAACCTATAAGCTACAAGCTGTTAGTAATATTGGGGTGTCGTCTAATGGTAGGACTCGACATTTTGGTCGTCGCTATCGGGGTTCGAATCCCTGCACCCCAGCAATCTTGGATTGTGAGAGTATATTTCTCCCATATCCTTTGCATTTATTGGCTTTTTAGTAGGTTCTAACCTTGACTGGCTACTCAAGCAGGATATGAAGCAAAACCCACATCTCTACAAGAAAATAAATAGTGATGAGCAAGGTGGGGTGAAAAAGCCAGCACTTACAGATGAAAGTATCAAAGCTATTTCAGAGCTTGGAGATGTTCTTCGTGGAATACACAATCGTCTTATCTCCGAAGGTTATGAAATCAAAGATGGTCATATATCCAAGAAAGAACAAAAATAGTTCTTATTGGGGCATAGCAAAAGCGGGACATCGGTAATAAAACTCGCTTTGTCCTTCCAATAAAAGGGTTCTAACTTCGTCCAATAGTCCCAGCAGAACAGTGAGAGTGACCGAGACGCCTTATTTTGTAAGTTCGTTCGTAAAATTTTGGTTCGAGTCCGAGACACCTCAAAAATTCGGAATTTGTCCGAATTCGCAAAAATACCTTCCGCGAGAAAGGTATTTTTGCTTTTTGGTCTGGTTCGAGTCCAGATCGGGGGTGCGGGTATGCTCATTTTGAGAATTAAGCTAAAATAACCCTATGTCGTCCGGTTTCGCCGAACTAAAGAAAAATCTGCAATCCAAGCTCTCGGAACTCCGTATCCGCAGAAAGACAGTCGTGCAAGCCTTCAAGAAAAAGGCCGAGGCTAAAAAAATAGAGCGCATTCGCGAATCAATCTAACTGTATGGATACCCCGGAGAAGAATCTGAATAAAACGGAAAGTAACGAACCGGCTGTTGTCGTGCCGGAGACAAAGGAACACGAAGTTACTAAAGAGGAAATCATATCTTTTGCAGAAGGCGAGAAAGTTGCGTTTGTTGTGGAGACTGCCGCCGAGATTCAGTCATTGAATTCCGTCGGGCTCGACAACGCGGATTTTGAAAAGTTGAAACAGGAATCTGGAATAGAGGGGGATTTGAAAGAAATAAACGCCGAAGCCGAGAGGGCGGTAGAAGACGCCAAAAACGAAGCCTTTGGCGAAACCAAGGAAACACAAAATCCGGATGGCATTGATTTTATCTTCGAGCAGAATCCTGAACTTAAGACGATTGGAACTAAAGAACAATATAAGCAATATATCGAAAGCGTTTTCCCTGAAAGTCAGGTCAAAGATATTTTGTATCATTACTCAAGCCACGATAAAATTAAGGAAGAAGGATTCAAATTCTTTACAGAACTGGAGGCTGCGGCTGGCGCAGGGGAGATCGAGGCTATTTGGTTCACCAAGAAGGCCACAAACTATTGGGGAGACAATGATCTCAATAAATATGCAGCTGTAATAAATTCGGCAAAACCGCTTGATATTCGAGCGGCGGTAACCGAAAACGATCCTGCGATCCAGGAGTATAACCGTGTATGGGAGATTGGAACCAACAAAGAATATGATCCTTGGGATATAACCAAGCCAATTGAAAAGAAATTCGAGCTTCAGAAAAATCGGAAACTTGCTTTCAAAGAGGCGGGATATGATTCGGTGCTGACACCGAATTTGGAAGAGGTCGCAGTATTCGACAAGGAAAATATCCATATTCTAGGATCGGGGGCGGATGTCCAAAGATTCAAAGAGTTCGTTAGTGGCGATAAGAAATAGACTAAAGGTTTGCAAACAGGCTTATGATGGTTGATCTCCCAAGTTCGAGTCCAAGTCTGCCAGCAGTCATGTGATAGGTTCAAATGACCGAGACGCCTATATGTTCCAAAGCGT
>CAYTCQ010000072.1:0-2628 GCA_964436485.1 uncultured Candidatus Saccharibacteria bacterium
CTCACGTGCAAGACGCAAGTATGCTGGCTGTTTGAGCGCTGCGAGCGCAAGAGTTGCTTTCTTTGCTTGTATTGAGTCGCATGGAGCAACGACATTCATGCGAGGAAGTACGCGCATAAGCGCAACATCCTCAAGTGCTTGGTGCGTACCGCCATCAGGACCAACAGACACTCCAGCATGTGAGCCGACAACGACGACAGGAGTATTGTTGTATGTGATTGTTGTGCGGATCTGTTCCCAGTTTCGGCCAGGGCTAAACATCGCGTACGAAGATACGAACGGCATCTTCCCCATCGCAGAAAGGCCTGCAGCCACTGTCGCAAGATTTTGTTCCGCTACACCGACTTGGATAAATCGTTTTGGAAAACGATCAGCAAAGAGATTCATCTTTGTACTTTCTGTAAGATCCGCACAGAGTCCAACGACAGCTTCATCAAGCTCACCTGCTTTCAAGAGGCCCTCACCAAAACCTTGGCGAATCGGTACTTGCTCGACGTCGTCGTTCCATACTTTCGGATTAAGTTTTAGATTTGGGTTTAACATATGTTATTGATGCTCACTCTTAATCTGCCCTCGTAGCGTGCGCAATTCTTCGAGTGCTTTCTTGCCCTGCTCTGGATTTGGCGGCACACCATGCCAGTGATAATCACGCTCCATAAAGTCGACACCCTTCCCGGGGATCGTACGCGCAAGAATAACTGTCGGCTTTTCAAACACAGTCTTTGCTGTCTCAACAGCAGTATCGATCGAAGCGAAGTCATTGCCATCGATCTCGATCACATGCCAGTTAAACGCGCGCCATTTTGCAGCAAGGTCAGCAAGTGGCATTACGTCTTCGACATAGCCTTCGATCTGAATGTTGTTGTAGTCGACGATAGCAGTGAGATTGTTGAGCTTGTATTTTGCGCCAAGCATAATCGCCTCCCACGAATTACCTTCCTGTAGCTCACCATCAGACATGAGACAGTAGATGCGTCTATGGGTTGCTGTGCCAAAATCCATCTTGTCAGCAAGCGCCATACCGCACGCCTGTGAAAGGCCTGATCCAAGTGGACCAGACGATGTCTCAACATATGGAAGCCATTCACGATGCGGGTGTCCTTGGAGCCGCGTGCCAAACTTACGAAGTGTTTTGAGCTCTTCAAGTGGGAAATATCCTGCGTGCGCAAGTGTCGCGTAGTACACAGGACAGATGTGCCCGTTCGAAAGCACGAGTCTATCGCGCTCTGGCCAGTCGGGACGATGCGCGTCATGACGAAGTGCGTGAAAATAGAGAT
The DNA here is from genome assembly GCA_964436485.1 of uncultured Candidatus Saccharibacteria bacterium. GTDB lineage: Bacteria > Patescibacteriota > Minisyncoccia > Phycocordibacterales > UBA9973 > CAITQP01. Next base: position 1,278 of record CAYTCQ010000072.1, read on the forward strand.
ACGTAAAGACATCTGCCATTCCAAGCGGTCCAGCAGAGTGTCCAGATTTTGCAGCAAGAAGCTCATCGATGATCGACTGACGGATTTCATTCGCCTTGAGCTGAAGATCTCTTACTTTTGTATCACTAAGCATGGATTTATTATACCAAAGCTTTGAGTTCTTTAAGTGCGTCTATTGGTGATTGCGTATTCCAAATACCTGAGCCGACAACAGCTTCTGTCGCGCCTGCTTGTTTCAAAAGCAAGACGTGCTCTTTCTTTATCCCACCATCTACACTGATATGGAGTGTTGGATATTTTTCTCGAAGCGTGCGCACTGTATCGAGTACTCCTTCATCAAAGGCTTCGCCTTGTACACCGATGTTCTTGATACCCATGCATTGCACGGACTGTACAAGTCCTTCGTCGATAATTGGGAAAATAGTTTCAAGAGGTGTCTGTCTTCCAATAGCAATGCCAAATGACACCATACCCGGTGCAAGCTTACGAAGTGCCTGCATATCAGCAACAGAATCTTTTAGAGATTCAATATGAAAAATAATTTTTGATGGACCAAGCGTGAGAAGATCTGACATCAGACCTTTTGGATCAGAAACCATGAGGTCGAGCTCAATATTTATTTCCTCACAATATGGCATGCCGATCTCCCCTTCACTCTGCACAATCTCTCGAAAGGCGCTGTCGTAATATCGTGAGGCAATACCCAAGAGCGCTTGCGTGTATGGCCATGTGACAGACGGCACAAAAACACCATCGCAAATATCAATCTGCACAGTATGCGCATGTCCGCGCATCAAGCCGAGATCATCGGTGATGATATTAAAGTCTTGTTCGAGTATGGCTGGGGTTATATGCATTTTGTGTTGTGTCATCCCGTGCCTGACACGGGATCCAGAATTTGAATGCTGGATTCCGATCTTCATCGGAATGACACGAAATTAATTAAATTTGGCTAGTCTTCGAATGTGCCTCTCGTCATTTGAAAATGGAGTGGCAAGAAAAAGTTCTACTGCTTCTTGAGCTACTTCGGCAGACACAAAGCGCGCTCCGAGCGAAAGAATGTTTGCATTGTTGTGCTCGCGTCCAAGGCGCACAATTTCCATTGGACCATCGTAGTACACGACGGCACGCGCACCTTTTGTGCGGTTTGCGCACATCGCCTCCCCCTGCCCTGAAGAACCGAGGATAATGCCAAAACTACCCTCTTCACCTGCAACAGCTTCTGCGACAGGCGCAATAAAGTCTGGATAGTCATCACCTGCGTCGTACGCGTACGCGCCCATATCCTCAACAACGTAGCCTTTGCCAGTCAAAAAAACTTTGAGTGATTCCTTTATTTCAAACCCTGCGT
>CAYTCQ010000073.1:0-2625 GCA_964436485.1 uncultured Candidatus Saccharibacteria bacterium
ATATGTTCCAAAGAACATACCGACAATGAGTACGAGAGAGAAATTCTTTGTCGTTGTTGGACCAAAGAAGAAGAGCGCTACAAGTACAAGAAGAACAGTGAGTGATGTATTGATCGAGCGAACAAAACTCTGTTCAAGTGACATGCCGACTGTCTCTGCATATGTCTTCCCTGCTGAGTGCTTGAGGTTTTCACGGATTCGGTCGAAGACAACGATCGTGTCAGAGACTGAGATACCGAGCACAGTGAGGAGCGCGACCACAAAGAGCGTGTCGACTTCCGCACCAGAAAAATGTCCGAGAAGGGCAAAGACTCCAGCTGGAATCGCAATGTCGTGCACGAGTGTCGTGATGGCGATAAGGCCATACTTCCATGAAGAAACAGGTCGTGACACGCCACGGAATGCAAATGCGATATAGAGCACGATCGCGATCACCACAACAATGATGGCAACGATGGCCTTACGCGCGAGCTCTGCACCAACAGATGGTCCGATAGATGTGAAGCTTTTCTGTGTGAGTGGATATGCGTCTTCAAGGGAAAGATCTTTTACGAGTGATGCGCGTTCATCGTCAGAAAGTGGCTTTGATTTGATAGATACATCGGTATCACCTACCTGCTGAACGATAGCATCTTTGATCTCATGCTTTTCGAGCACGCCCATAATGAGCGTCTGTTCTGGACGAGACTTTGTGTATGAGAGCTCAAGAAGCGTACCGCCCTTGAAATCGATACCGAGCTTGAGGCCGTAGATAGCCACAGAAAGGATCGAGCCAAGAACAATAACTGCTGAGATAGTGAGGAATACGAATTTGTTTTTGATGATAAACATAGATTACTTCTGTGCTTCTGTGTGATGTGCCGACGTAAATCCAGAACCGAACAAGAATGCACTCATCTTAGTAGTCTTTGATGGAGCGATCGCGCGGAGGAACAAGCGACTGACCAAGATAGATGAGAGCATTGAGATCAAAACTCCGAGAAGGAATGTGATCGCAAATCCGCGCACGAATGACGCGCCGAAGATGAAGAAGAGAATGAGCGCTGTAATGATACTTGAGACATTTGAGTCGCGGATTGAAAGCCATGCGCGTGAGAAGCCGGCAGTAATAGCATCAGCGACTGTGCGGCCTGCGCGAAGCTCTTCTTTAATGCGTTCGAAAATGAGCACGTTGGCATCCACCGCCACACCGATCGAGATAATGAATCCAGCGATCGCAGCAGAAGAAAGCGTGACATGAAGGAGCTTGAAGATCGCAAGCGTAATCGAGACATACATTGAAAGCGCGACAACTGCCACAAGTCCTGGCAAGCGATACCAGAGTACAAGAAAGAGGGCCACGATAAGGAAGCCAATGAGACCTGCATGCACGCCAGCCTTCATGGCCTGCGCGCCGAGTGATGGACCGATAAGCTCGCTTGAAACAAGCTTTACTGGTACTGGAAGCGCGCCATAGCGGAGAGAGTCAGCAAGTGCCTTCGCACTCTTTGGAGTAAAGCTACCTGAAATGACTGCCTTACCGCCTGTGATTTCTTCACGAATAGTTGGAGCAGAAATAGGCTTGCCATCAAGAAAGATCGCGAGAACTTTACCCGTATTTTCTTTTGTAATTTCAGCAAAGAGTTTTGCTCCTTCGTCATTGAATTGAAGTGAGACATGTGGCTGACCTGTACCCTGATCAAAGTCGAGAGTTGCAGTGTCGAGGTAGCGTCCAGTGAGTCCTGTTGAAACAAAACCTGCGTATGGGTCGATATCACCGACGACAAGACTGCCGTCTGGACCGACAGTTGCAGTTGAAGTTGCCTGTTTCTTTGATTCATCCTGAAGACGGAATTCGAGTGTTGGTGTCTGACCAATCGTGTTTACCGCAGCAGTCACATCTGTCACACCTGGAAGATCGACAATGAGCTGTTCAGATCCTTGCGCGCCGATACCACCTTCTTTAATCTGCACGAGTGGTTCAAGCACACCGAGCACGCCAGATACCTGACGCGCGTTGACACGACTTTCAACCACGTCGCGAAGCACTTGCATTGAGTCGCTTACTTGTTCTGGCTTGAGCGCAGAGACATCTGCGTCGTACACAAGATGTGTACCGCCTGAAAGATCGAGGCCGAGTTTAAATGGAGACGGGTGCTTAGTAAAGTAACTAGTAAGAATGTTTGGCTGCTTTGGTGCCTGTCCGTTCACCGGTTCTGACTTGTACACAAAAAAGCCAAGTCCAAGACCGACGACGAGAACAAGAAGCGCCTGTAATCGTTTTTTGACCATAATATAGGGGTATTTTACAGAATTAGACACCATTTGCAACAAGACAGACTATCTTTGACCAAACGACAAAGATATGGTAGTTTGAGAAAAAAATAATTGTTTTATGAGAAAAATTCTTTTATTCATCGTAATGATTTCAATCGTTGCTCTTGCATGCAACAACGATACAAAGCAGTCAAAAAAAGACTCTGTTTCAGTATCAAAACAAACTGCCAAAACCGACTCTCCGCCTAAACCAATCCAGAACATAGTTCTTAAAGATTTTATTTCAATGATTGAGTACATAGTGCAAAAAGGAGCGATGGACAGCAACGCTGAGTACACCTATACATTTGAGGACAAGGAGTATAAGTA
>CAYTCQ010000074.1:0-2616 GCA_964436485.1 uncultured Candidatus Saccharibacteria bacterium
TGTCTTTCGGCGGCCGATTTTTTCGATGTATTTTTTATCTGACATAGTTTTATACAGTGACAGTAAGGTTCTTCATAATAACAGGGCGAAGCTTGTTTGCAGGAAGCATGCCGTAGACTGCGCGACGGAGCACTTCTTCAATACCCTTCTTGTCCATAACCTGCGCGAGTGATTCATTGCGCAAGCCACCTGGATAGCCTGAGTACTGCTGGTACTGTACACCTTCAAGCTTGCGAGGATCGATCTTCATCTTTCCTGCATTTGAGATAGTGACAAGACCGCCTGTTGCAACATGGCGTTCAAATGATGGAGCATCCTTGCCCATGAGTGCTTTCGCAGCCGCGCTTGCGACGCGTCCGATAGCCATTCCCTCTGCATTTATGATAGTTTCTTTTTTCATCTGTGTGTTCATAACCTTACCGTATAGCGCCGAATTATACAAACTCAATGACGGCCATTGCTGACGCATCACTTTTACGTACTGGGAGGCGTGTGACGCGTGTGTATCCACCAGAACGTGACTTATAGTTTGGAGCAATCTCATCAAACAGCTTTTTCGTCTCTGAAGCGCGGTTCATAAGGCGGCTTGCTGCAAGACGTCGGCTCGCAACATCACCCTTCTTTGCAAGGGTAACAAGCGGCTCAACCACCTTGCGAAGCTCCTTAGCACGAGCCTCTGTCGTTGTGATCTTTCCGTGGCGGATGAGGTCAAGCGCGAGTCCTTTCAAGAAGGTACTGCGTACTTTACGCTCACGTCCGAATTTTCTGTTTTTGTTTGAGTGTCTCATAGGTTAGTAATTTAGTAGTAATTAAATCGGGATTATTTCAGCGTAATGCCGTAGCCTGAAAGGACTTTCTTGATTTCTGAAATACCCTTTTCTCCCATGCCTTCGATCTCGAGGAGATCCTCTACCTTCTTTCGTGCAAGTCCGCCAAGTGTACGGATACCAGCATTTTGAAGGGCATTGAGAATTCGAGCTCCGAGATCAAGCGTGTCGATGCGAGTCTTGAGCACTTCGCTCATGTCGTCTTTGTCGCCAGAAACTGCATCTTCCATAACTGCAGCAGATTCTTCAACTGACTCACCACCAGCAAATGCTTCCTCTTCAGAAAATCCGACGATAGCTGCAAGCTGACTGATCATGATCTTGATAGACTGTTCAAGCGCTTCGCGAGGAGAAAGAGTACCATCTGTTTCGATGTTGAGGCGAAGACGGTTGTGGTTTGTCTTGTCACCCACACGCATGTTTTCTACTTCGTAGGCAACACGGCGGATAGGTGTGAAAATAGCATCAACAGCGATTGTGCCGACTTCCATTTTGTCTTTTGCGTGTACATCGCGAGGCACAAAACCGAGACCGCGTTCAACGCGCATTTCGATATTGAGAGTTGCACTCTTGTCTGTAAGCTCTGCGATGTAGAGCTCTGGATTGAGGACTTCGAGCTGACCTGAAACAGTAACGTCTGCGCCAGTGACCTTCTTTGCGCCCTTTACAGAGATTGTTGCGATCTGAGGCTCATCTGTTGTCATCTTGAAGCGAAGCTTCTTGAGGTGGAGGAGAATGAGGACAACATCTTCTTTGACGCCTTCCATTGTTGAAAACTCATGCGCAACACCGTCGATCTTGATCGACGTAATAGCAGCACCTGGAAGTGATGAGAGTACGATTCGGCGGAGAGAGTTGCCGAGAGTGTGACCGTAGCCTGGAGCGAGGCCGTCAATTTCATACACGCCCTTTTGTTCGTTTTCAGAAACAACACGAGGCTTTGATGGAAGAATGATATTATGATCCGTCATATGTGTGCAATTAGCTAAATAATAATGTGAACGTTGTAATTAAAAATTAGCGACTGTAGTACTCGAGCACTGTCATGAGGTTGATAGCACCACCTGTTTCAAACACAGGAGCACCTTCAACTTTTGCAGAAATTTTTTCAGTGTCGAATGAAAGCCACTTTGGTACAGAATAGTTCTGGAGTTTCTTTGCAAGATCAGCAAACAATACGCTCTTCTTTGAACCTTCGCGCGCAGTGATCACATCACCTACTTTAACAGCGTATGATGGCACTGTTGTGCGCTTTCCGTTGACGAGGAAGTGTCCGTGCGAAACCATCTGACGTGCGAGACGGCGTGTGTGTGCGATACCGAGGCGGTAGACCACGTTGTCGAGACGAGTTTCAAGAAGTGTAAATACTTTTTCAGCTGAGTTTGCACCCTTTGTTTCAGTTGCCTTCTTCACATAGTTTGCAAGCTGCTTTTCAGTGATACCGTATGAAAAACGAACGCGCTGCTTTTCAACGAGCTGGAGTCCGTAGTCTGAGAGCTGTTTTGGGCGCTTGTCACTCTTTTTGCGAGCGTGACGAGCCTCAGAAAGCTGGAATTTCTGTGTCTGTGTCTTTTCAAAGACAGCAGGACCGAGGCGACGAGCGATTTTGTATTTAGGGCCGATATGCATAAAAGTAAAAAATTAGTGGCTAGAAATTAGACGCGGCGAGGCTTCTTAGACTTTGGACCATTGTGTGGAACAGGAGTTGCATCCTTGATCGCTGTGATTTCAATACCGTGCGCGATAAATCCACGAATAGCCGGCTCGCGACCAGAGCCAACGCCCTTTA
>CAYTCQ010000075.1:0-2428 GCA_964436485.1 uncultured Candidatus Saccharibacteria bacterium
CACAATTTTTTGGAAACGTGCCACGATGTGTGAATGAATATCTTTTGAAACGATCACGCTTGCGCTGTCGACAACCACATCATGCGGAACGGTCACATAAAAATTGCCTCCTCCACGACCAAGCACATCGACATCAAGATGTGACGGCTCAAGGCGTCCGGCGAAGTGCTCACCACTCGTAGAAAAAAGTCGCACGAGCGCAGTTGTATTTGTCGTATGATCAATCACGCCGATCGGAGTCGTGCCATTTGCGTACACACTTTGGCCTTGTGTAAGGCCTACTTTTTCTCCTCCATCAATGAGAAGCGTGTCATACGCAGAACGCGGTGGCTTTGAAAGCACCGTCGCAAGCGTAAAGCGCATTTTGTCAGAGCGACCAAGAAGTGCTTTAAGATCCATGTTTTCGCGGACAAGGAGATCGTATTCGGACATGCGCGCAGCTTGCTCCGCAAGCTGCGCATTGAGACTTTCATTTTCAGCTACGAGTGTGCGCTTTGAACGAAGGTTGTCAAAAAAAGATGATGATCCACTTTCAGCGCTGTTTGTCGATCTGACAATTCCTGTACCAGCAAACCCAAACAATGAGCGAATACCATTTCGAATCGGGGTAATTGCAAAACAAAGTGCGACAAAAACAACACAGGCCACAATAATAGTGCGGCGCTGGTGTGTATGAGCTGGTACAAATTGTCGTTTTGGAATCATCCCATTAGAAAGCTTTCGCGATCAAACGAAGGCTTGTTGTGTAAGTGATAATAAAAGTATTGAAACTAGAAGTATGTATATAACGACTCCCACTAACTGATCACGGCTTCTAACGGGACAGGTTACTAACGAGGAGGTAAATCGTTGGTAACACTAAGAATCTGTTCTTTGTATTCTTCAATTGAATCGAGCACAACGCCACAACCACGAGCCACAGCTGTCAGTGGATCTTCAGCAACAAACACAGGGATTTTCAAAATACCTTCAAGAAGCTGGTCGAGTCCGACAAGGAGCGCGCCGCCACCTGAGAGCACGATACCGCGATGCATCACATCAGAAAGAATTTCTGGTGGAGTCGTTTCAAGTATCTCTTTTATTGTATCAATAAGCTCAGAAATTGCAGGCGCGATCGCTTCACGAATATCAGAATCGGTAATAATTACTTCACGTGGAAGTCCTGTGACAAGATCGCGACCGCGCACCTGTGCTTCCTTAAAGTCGCCTTCGCGCACTGATCCGATCGCCATCTTCACCGCTTCCGCAGTCTTTTCTCCAATGAGCAGTTTAAATTCGTCTTTGAGATACGAAATAATATCGGCATTGAGTCTATCCCCTGCGATCTTTGAATTGCGAGATGTGACAATACCACCAAGCGCGATAACTGCGATATCTGTCGTACCACCACCAATGTCGACAACCATTGATCCGACTGGATCTTTGATCGGGAGTCGAATACCGATAGCAGCTGCCATTGGCTCTTCGATGATGTACACTTCACGCGCGCCAGCAGATTTTGCTGCATCATGGACGGCGCGGATTTCTACATTGGTGATACCACTTGGTACTCCGACGACAACGCGTGGCCGAAAAAATTTCTTTGAAATTTTTTCGGCCTTTGCGATGAGGTACGAGAGCATTTCTTCTGTCACTTCGAAATCTGAAATCACTCCTTCAACAACAGGGCGCACTGCACGAATGTGCGCAGGCGTACGACCGAGCATGTTTTTTGCTTCAGTACCGACAGCGACGATACGTCCAGACTTTTGGTTGACCGCCACGACAGACGGCTCATTGATGACAATCCCGTGCCCTTTCAAATAGACAAGCGTATTAGCAGTACCGAGGTCGATACCAATGTCATTTGAAAATGTGTCGTGGAGTTTTTTGAGCATAGGGAGAACAGGTGCTAGGTTCTAGGTGTTAGGTGCAAGAGAGCGCACAAACTCTGATGCGGTCATAATCGCGCCTTTTTCTTCAGTACGCTTTTTGACTTCTACACCGCCATCTTTGAGTGAACGAGGAGACACAACGACGCGGTACGGCATGCCGAGCAAGTCTGCATCTGCAAACTTTTCACCGGCACTTGGGCCAACGCGGTCGTCAAAGAGCACTTCAACACCAGCTTTTGAGAGCGAGTCATACACACTGTTTGCCTCAGCCGTGACTTCGTCGGTATCACCGAGAGAAAGGAGGTGTACCTTAAATGGCGCTACAGATTCTGGCCAGATAATACCCTTGTCATCTGAAAGCACTTCTACGATCGTACCCATAAGGCGACCAAGACCGATACCATAGCTTCCCATGACGACAAGATTCTTGTTTCCGTTTTCATCTGTGTACGAAAGATCAAATGGCTCTGAGAAACGAGTACCGAGAGAAAAAATATTTCCCACTTCTACAGCACGCTGTTCAACGAGGGTATTTTTGTCCAAACCAAGCGACT
>CAYTCQ010000076.1:0-2419 GCA_964436485.1 uncultured Candidatus Saccharibacteria bacterium
CGATACAGTGCTTTACAATGAAAAGGCAGTGAAGGAGCGTTTTGGATTTGGTCCAAAACTATTACCTGACTACAAAGGATTGCGTGGAGATCCGTCTGACAACATTGTCGGCATCAAAGGTATTGGAGAAAAAACAGCTACAGATCTTATTGTGCAATTTGGCACGATCGAGCAGATGTATAAAAAGCTCAAGAAAGATGAGAAGCCGTTTTTAGAAGCTGGTATCAAACCACGCATTATTGAGCTCTTAAAAGCAGGTGAGGAAGAAGCACTTTTTTCAAAAACGCTTGCCACGATCCGTCGTGATGCACCTGTGTCATTTAAGCTCCCAGAGAAAACATTTAAAGAAGGTGTTGAAGCAGATCGCATAGAGCGTCTCTTTCGTGAGCTTGAATTTCGCTCACTTGTTCCACGCGTGCAGAAAGTATTTGGATTTGAGCAAAAGACGCTCGATATGGACTCAGCTACTCCTGAAAGTGTCTCGCACAATGTTTCAGCAGAAGAGATACACAAAGTTGGTATTGGTTTGTGGCTCCTCAATTCAGATCTTACAAATATTGAATATGACGACATTTCTCACTATGGTGGAGCGCACAGCTTTGAGGAAGGGAAAGAGAAAATACTCAAGGAAATAAAGGAGAAAAATCTTTCGTATGTGTACGAAGACATTGAGCTTCCGATTGTCCCCTCAATTCAAGCCATGGAAAAACGAGGCATTCGCATTGATGCTGCCTATATGCAGAAGGTCTCAAAAGAGGCGCACAAAGAGCTTGATGCCGTGCAAAAAAATATTTGGAAGCTGGCAGGCCGAGAATTCAATATTGCCTCACCAAAACAGCTCGGCGAAATACTTTTTGATGAGCTCAAAATAGGGGAAGGGACAGGCACCCGACTCAAAAAGACAGAGGGCGGCGCACGTTCAACTCGCGAGAGTGAGCTCTTGAAACTTGCCGACATGCATTCGATCATCGGCGAGATTTTGAAATACCGCGAACTGGCAAAACTTCTCTCAACATACATCGATACACTTCCATCTCTTGCAGACAAAAATGGGCGTATTCATGCCGAGTTTCGTCAGGCAGGTACGACGACAGGCCGCTTTTCGTCTATAAATCCAAACCTTCAAAATATTCCTGCATCTGACGGACTGGCAAAAAAGATCCGCGAAGCATTTGTCGCAGAAAAAGGACATACGTTTGTAGCCTTCGACTATTCGCAGATCGAGCTGCGTGTGGCAGCGCTCATGTCGGGCGACGACTACCTCATCGATACATTTGAAGCAGGCAAAGACATTCACTCAGCTGTCGCTAGCCGTGTGTTTGGAGTACCAGAAGACAAAGTCACCCACGACATGCGCCGCAAGGCTAAGGTCATCAACTTCGGCATTCTCTACGGTATGGGTGTGACAGCTCTTCAGCAAAATCTTGGTACCGATCGCAAAGAGGCGCAGGAATTCTACAACAACTACTTCGCCTCATTCCCAAAGATCGCCGAATATACAGACAGTGTCATTGCATTTGCAAAGAAGCACGGCTACTCAGAAACACTCTTTGGACGCAGACGCTATTTCAAGGAGCTCCGTTCGCCACTGCCATATATCCGTGCTGCCGCTGAGCGTCAGGCCGGCAATGCGCCACTACAGGGAACAGCGGCTGATTGTATTAAGATCGCCATTCGTGATGCTGAGCAAGCACTTCGCAATGAGCGGTTGATAGATAAGGCCCATCTTGTACTTCAAGTGCACGACGAGCTTGTCTACGAAGTAGAGGATGAGGTTGTTCGTGAAGTATCGGTCCTTGTTGAGAATGTCATGAAAAATGTTTTGCCACGCGAATTTTTGAAAGGAAAACGCGCGGTACCACTTGATGTGCATGTCGCGACAGGTAAAAACTGGGGAGAGTTGAAGTAAGGGAAGTCCTAGACATTCGCTTCCTGAGGGGTATACTCTCGATATATGACTCAGGATGAAAAACAAAGCCTTGCGGGTCTTCTTGTCCACCAAGTGCTTGCCCACTCATATTTGGTTAATTTTGCCATTATTCTCCTTGGTATGGCTACAAGTCTTTTATATCCGCGTCCACTCTTTTTTCCAATGATGGAGGAGGCCGGATTACTCCTTTTAATCCTCGGATCAGGTCTTATTTTCTGGGCACAGTACTCATCTGGCGCAACAGCTAAAAACAGAAATGTCGCGACTGATGCAGCTATCTGCAAAGACCAGTTTTGTGTTGGTCCATATGTGTTCACTCGCTCGCCAACGCAGTACGGCATCACGCTTCTTGCGCTTGGTCTTGCGTTCATCTACGGATCGCTGACGATGGTTGCTGCGGCCCTCGTTTCTTTTGTCGTTGGAAAATTTTTCTTTATCCCACGTGAAGAGCGACAGCTCGCGCTCAAGTATGGCGAGCCATATCTTGAA
>CAYTCQ010000077.1:0-2391 GCA_964436485.1 uncultured Candidatus Saccharibacteria bacterium
GGTAATGGATGTTGTTACGAGGTGGCGCATAATGGTGTGCCAGTCCAGATGCATCATGAGTGCTGAAAAAACATAGGCGAGAAGTACGAAGGCCATGTATTTGAGATATTTTGCATAGCGAGCGTATGTCGTATAGACCTGCAAGACGATACTTGAAAGACCCATAATGACAATAATCCACACGAAGCTCCACATTGGAAAGATAAGCTGTACTCCCTTTGCCATCATGCCGAGATCAGCGCCGATATTGAAGGTATTGGCAATAAATAGAAGTGATGTAATGAGGTAGAGTGCCCAGCGCGGATAATGACGACGAATATTGGCAGCAAGTCCCCGCCCTGTTACAAGACCAATGCGCGCGCACATCTCCTGCACGGTGGCCATAAATGGAAACGTAAACCACGAAAGCCACGCGAGTTGAAAGCCGTACTGAGCGCCGACTTGTGAATATGTTGCAATACCAGACGGATCGTCGTCTGACGCACCCGTTGTAAGTCCTGGTCCGAGCGTATTCCAATATTCTTCAGCGATCTTAAATGGCTTCTTATTGATAAGAATTTTTTCTTCTTTCTTAATAAAGGCAACGCTTTCTTCCAGCGCCTTTGCGGGTGCTTCAAAGATTTTTTCTACGTCACTTGCGTCATTGTGTTCTGACATATATATGTGCTTATCAGTATACAATATTGTATACTAAAGGACATGATATCTCGATATACTCACAAAAAACTCACATGGATCGATCTTGAGAATCCGACCCGTGAAGAGATCGCTGCTCTAGCCGAAGAATACAGTCTTCATCCTGTGGCAGCCAATGAACTTTTTAGTCCTTCTGAGCGTGCAAAAATCGATCTGTATGAGAACTCGCTCTACATGATCCTGCATTTCCCTATTCGCAACAAAGAGACCGGTCACATTGAAGAAGTTGAGGTGGACTTTATGTTACTCGGTGACACGCTTATCACCACACACTATCAACTTGTTGAACCACTTCATGACTTCGCAAAACTGTTTGAAATCGGCAGTTACCTTAATCAAGGTGTCTATTCGACTCACGCGGGTTTCCTGTTCTTTTTTGCAATCCGCGAACTCTACAACCACACGCTCTTTTTGCTCGAAGGTGTAAACCACGATATTCGCGATATTGAAAAACACATCTTTGCTGGCGATGAAGCTGGGATGGTCTCACGTATTTCAAAAATAAACCGCCAGCTCATTGATGTTCGCCAATCGATGCGCTATCACAAAGAAACTCTCCGCTCATTTAGTGCTGCGGCAGTTAAAATATACGGCGCTGATTTTGCCTACTATGTAAGTGCTATTGAGGGTTCATACGAGCGTATTATCCAAATGTCAGAAGAAAATCGACAAACTATCTATGATTTGCGCGAAACAAACGATTCGCTTTTGTCTGCAAAATCAACAGCTACGATCCGCCGTCTTACTGCACTTAGCGTGATCATGATGCCACTTTCGTTCATTAGCTGGGTGTTTGCAATGGATTCAAAATACCTTAATCTCGACGATCCTAAGATGCTCCTTACTGTCTTTGGTGCCATGGCGGGTATTTTCCTTATCTCAGCGGTTTATTTTAGAATGAAAAAATGGCTCTAAATTTTTATAACAGTCTCTCCAAAAAGCTTGAGGAATTTAAGCCGATCAATCCGCAATCTGTTGGTGTCTACACATGTGGCCCGACAGTCTACAACTATGTCACCATTGGCAACTGGCGTACCTACATGCTCGGCGATATTGTCGCGCGTACACTCACATACAATGACTACCTTGTTCACTATTTCATGAATATCACCGATGTTGGCCATCTTACTGGTGACAACGAAGGAGACGCCGACACGGGTGTGGATCGCATGGAAAAAGCCAAAGCCCGCGAAGGAAAAACTGCATGGGACATTGCTCGTTTTTATGCTGACGATTTCAAACAAGGCATCACAACACTCAATTTCTTGTCTCCAGAAGCACTTTTGTATGCAACAGAGCACATCAAGGAGCAGATCGATCTCGTTCAAAAACTTGAATCAAATGGTCTTGCGTATACGATCGACGATGGCGTGTATTTTGATACGGAAGCCTACGAGAAAAAAGGATACACATACGGAGAACTCTCAAATCTTGATCAGATCAAAGCTGGCGCGCGTGTTGAATTCAATCAGCAAAAACGCAACCCTCGCGATTTTGCCTTGTGGAAGTTTTCTCCCAAAAATGAGAAGCGCGATATGGAATGGGATTCTCCATGGGGTGTCGGATTCCCCGGATGGCACATTGAATGTTCGGCCATGAGTATGAAGTATCTTGGCGAGCAGTTTGATATTCATATTGGCGGCGAAGACCTTAAGAGCACCCATCACCCAAACGAAATCGCGCAGGCGCAGGGAG
>CAYTCQ010000078.1:0-2368 GCA_964436485.1 uncultured Candidatus Saccharibacteria bacterium
AACAAGTAAGCAGTTCTCGTTTCTCTTCGATTGATCCATCTTTCAAAATAAACTTTGCGTAGTCTCTGATATCTACGTCTTTGATTTGTATATGTTGTTTAATATTCAATACAGATTGATTAAATCTCTTGATTCTCTCAACTTCATATTTAATCTTCTCTTTCATTCCTATCTCATTGATATTTACTTGTTCAATTAACTTTTCAAATTGCTGTATTAATTCAATCTCGTTTATATACCCACACTTACAATTTTTATCTTTAGATCTAGTACATCCATAATAGATATGCCTATTTACCGATCCGTCTTTTAATTTTTTAAATTTTTCATCTGCACATACACCAGAACCACAAAGTCCACAGGTCATCATTTTTGTAAAAGCAAATTCTTTTGGTTCTTGGGTTCGTAATGCTTGGCTTTTAACTTGCTCTTGAACCAATTCAAAAAGTTCTTTATTGATTATTGGTTCATGTCTACCTGTATAAAAGTTTCCGCTTTTTCTTGGATATTCAAAAACCCCGTAATAAAAGGGGTTTCCTAACATCATGTATATATTGCTCAACGTGAGGTTTTTGTTACTCGCGATACTTCTGAAATTGAGATCAAATTTGAGCCAGTGATATATCTTTCGTCCGCTCCATTTCTCGTATGCCGCTTTCTCAAAGATTTTCTTGACGATCGAGGCACGGTCTGGATCGATGAGTGTTTGGCATTTCCGATCCATCCGTTTTTCTTTTATATATCCAGTTGGAGCTTGGGCAGGCCATAGTCCCATTTCGCACCGAGTTTTTAATCCACGCTTCACATTGATACTCTTGTTGTCATTCTCAAGTTTTGCTTGCGAACAGAGGATCATCAAGAGGAATTTTTCGTTTGGTGAATTTCTAAACTGCTGTCCATATGTTCTGATTTCAATCAGTTTTTTCTCATCCATGAGATCAACGACTGATCCAAGGTCACCTGCATTTCGAGAAAGTCGATCGGGTGCCCATGTGAGAATGCCTGTGTATCTGCCTCGTCTGATATCTTCTAAGAGTTCTTTAAATACGGGGCGTTGCCCTGAATCTTTGGCAGAATGAGATTCTCGTCGAATATCTATAATCTCAATGCCGTCTCGCTCGGCAATCGCCATCATTTCTTTGATCTGTGAATCAATCGAGAGCGCTTGTTTTTCATCTTGTTCGGTCGATTTACGAGCATAGAGCACATACTTCACCTTTTGGGTTACCACTACCTCGGGGAAGCCCGTTTGGGCTGTTGCAAACATTTCCATGTATATATTAATGACAGACTGGTTGGGGGTGTATAGCTATGCAGAACTAGAAATACGTAGTGTAGTCGTGTGAGCAAATATCTCTACAAAACAAAAAACTCCCCGAAGGAAGTTCTTTGTCAGAGTAACCAGGTACTTGATGAGAAATCAATATCTATTCGTATCCTCATTGTTCGCCTCCCGTATGGGCTCTTGGTATATCCGTAAATCGCCATTGCTTTTCACCGACTATCAAGGTCGGACTTTACTCACAACACCGTCCTTGTCCGAAAACAGGGAATACCAACTCTCGCTACTCTCCTGATAGTGTATCAGATTTCACCTTATAAATAGGCATCTAAATGAATATTGACGAAATATGTTATTTCTGCTATAATACACATAGCAAGAATACTTGCAACTGAACCAGCAGATCTGGAAATTCTTTAAAACTGAATAAAATGGCTGACTACAAAAAAGTCGTTGAGATGTTGGGTGATAACCTTGCATCTTTGCTCGAGCTGGCAAAAAAATGGCTCATCGATTGGAAAATCGAACCCAAAAAATTATTTCACCTATTTCAGCAGATCCGCAAGGATGACCTCAATGGTCTGATTGCAGGTACGCACGAAATCACCGTGAAGGAAAAACAAACCAAGTCCAATGCTGCCGATGACGAGTATTTTGAACAAATACTTGAAACCGATTACATCACTATCCCTGACATGACAACTGTGGTTGCGTATGCCAAAGATAAGTGGAGTAAGGAAATAGGAAGTGTAACGCCTTCAACCCTGCTTGTTGCAGGAGAGAAGAAAAAAGTGAAAGTGTTCCGCTTCAAAAGGGGGCCATCATCACAGCGTTGTGTGGACTTCATCAAAGCACAGGGTGCCGCACTGCTAAATGTTTTCGGACTTGCCGTTGCAGAAATGACCGTCGGTTCTCAACTTCCAAGAGACAAATGGATCTTGGGATTTGATAATAGAGACAATCTTTCGGTGCACGCTGGCGGCGTCCGTAGGGTGCCGTGCTTGTTCCTCCGCTCTGATGGTGGCGTGAGCCGTGTCTGGCACGATTGGGGTGGTGACTGGCATGCTGACGTCTGTCTTGTTCTGC
>CAYTCQ010000079.1:0-2363 GCA_964436485.1 uncultured Candidatus Saccharibacteria bacterium
GACTTCTACACCAAGAATGGATTCAAACAAGTAGACACGTACACGGACATCTACGGAAACAAAACGAGTGTACTCCACTTACAGCTTAAAGCTCCCCAAAAAGTTGCGAAGAAAAAAGCGAAGAAAAAGAAAAAATAGTTTTGTATTTTATACAACACAAAGCCCTCAGATGAGGGCTTTTTATATGCGGGTGGTGGAGGAATCGAACCCCCGCTTGATCTTTTGGAGAGACCAGTTCTGCCACTAAACTAACCACCCGAGACACTATTTATACCTTTCCATCGTTATTTTTGCAATTGCATTCAAATCACGGGCAACAGAAGTATCATAATAACGAACAACAACACAACCCTGATAATTGTCTTTTCTATAAAGATGGTTGCTCTGTTTTAGATAGGTTTTTTGGAATTGATGCTTTGGTATAGAAGTGGTATTTGACCAAAAATCTTTTTGAATTTCTTCGTTGTGATAATCATGGAGATGCATCAAAACCCTTAGCTTGCTTTCCTTAATTTTAAAAGACTTTCTTAACAAGAATAAAAAGAAACCTATAAGTTGAGGGTCGGAATTGGTAAAATTCACACTCCCAAGAGACTTAGCACCCTCGCAAAAATAGACCATGGAACACAAAATACGAAAATGATCCTGCTCAAAATGAACAGTATTAAGAACCGTCGCAGCAGACTCAAAGGCTTTTTTGGTCTTACTCTGAGTAAGTAGTTTAATTTTTGCCCGAGACCTTACTTGCCCCCTAGAAAGCAAACTATCAATGCGATCTTTTGCCTTTTTGCCCAAAACAACAGAACTGCACCATAGGGATATAGTGCTTTTTGATACAGGAACAATTCTGGCTATTTCATTAATAGAATAACCTTTCTTGCGAAGCTCAATGGTCTGCATACGTTCTAACCTCTTCATACTATGCAGTTATATAACTATTCACCTAAAATAAATCTAAACTTTTTAAGATTTACGGTCCGAATAGCAAAACTGCCCCTTTCGGGGCAATTGTGCTACTTTTTAACCTCTTTATGCTTCGTGTTTTTCTTGCACCACTTGCAGTACTTTTTGAGCTCGAGTTTCTGCGTTACTGTCTTCTTGTTTTTGCGAGACCAGTAGTTGATGCGCTTGCACGTGCCGCAGGCAAGTTTTATGAGTTTCTCTTGTGACATGACGGGCTTAACAATACCCTATTTTGCCCAAAAAGGCAAGATCGGTAAGACCTGCCCCCTTATATCGATGTCTTAAGGGCCTTTTCTCGCTTATTTCGCTCTATAGCAAGAGAGAGAAGTTTGTCGATCAGCTTTGGGAATGGCACACCTGCTGCCTCCCACATTTTTGGGTACATGCTGATAGAAGTGAATCCTGGGATCGTGTTGACCTCATTGAGTATGAGCGATCCGTCTTTTTTGAGGAAAAAGTCGACGCGTGACATACCTTCAAGTCCAAGCACTGAGTAGGCCTGTACTGCCGTAGCTCGTACTTTTTCCATAGTGGTCTTTGAGATATTTGCGGGAATCTCGACAACAGACGCACTTGTAGAAGCATACTTGTCATCATATGAATAAAACTCTTCTCCGGGGATGATCTCACCAGCAATAGCAGCTTCCGGACATTCATTGCCAAGCACCGCCACTTCTATCTCTCGCCCCACGATTCCCTCTTCGATCAAAATCTTTGTATCGAACATAAAGGCATTTTTGATAGCAGTATAAAATTCTTTTTCATTGCGCACTTTTGATACCCCCACGGATGAACCTGCGTTTGCTGGCTTCACAAACATTGGAAGTCCAAGTTTCTTTTTTATAGGTGCAAACTTAATTGCCTCCATTTCGTGCTTTTTAAACACAAAACCTCGAGCAACTCCAATACCCGCTTCGTTCAAAAGACGCTTTGCTACATCTTTGTCCATACCAACAGCCGAACCAAGTACTGACGGACCAACAAACGGCACATCAACGAGTTTCAAAAATCCCTGCATTGTCCCATCTTCGCCGAATGAGCCGTGAAGTACCGGAAAGACAACATCTACTTTTTTCAAATCAAAGGCGGGCATAAGGTGCGCTTTCTTTTTTGGAGCTGTACCTGTTTTGAGGAGCTTCGCTGAGTCTGCCTCACTAAGCCATGTACCGTTTTTGTCGATACCGATAAGGGTGATTTTGTATTTCTTTGTATCGATTGCCTGTACGATACTTCGAGCTGAGCGGATCGATATTTCATGCTCTGTTGAGCGTCCACCGAACATAATTCCCACTTTGATTTTAGTAGCCATAAAGCGATTGTAGCACTTATTAAAAGAATGGCTACAAGTGGGAAAAATTGAAAATCCCTAGAAAATATGTATACTGTAAGGGCTATTTTAT
>CAYTCQ010000080.1:0-2314 GCA_964436485.1 uncultured Candidatus Saccharibacteria bacterium
CGGTTTCCGTTAGTTTGCGAGTAAAGGCGTACATTTCCTTATCGTTCCAGATAGGCAGTCTGAGGTTGCGAGCGAGTTTTTCGAGCTTTTCTTTGCCTTCACGAGCAAGCGTGGGATCCGTCGCAGAAATACTAGCTTCGTAGTGATACACGCTTTCATCGCCAGAGTCGAGAAGCATAAAGTCTGCCCCGCCATAGCTTGCATGCAGTACATCTTCAGCTACAACGACTCCTTTCGTATATCCGAAAAATGCCATAAGCGAAAGTGCCTGATCAAGCTGATCTGCTTCAAGCCTTGTAACTATTTCCTCTCGCGCGCCGACAACCCCCCGCTCGATGACAATGCGAGGCGTGCCGTTTTTGTATTGAAGCTCTACATGTACTCGAGGATCGTTTGAATAGTCGAGTGAGATTCTTTTTTCTGAGCGCACATCAGCACCTGCATTTTCAAGCAATTTTCTGACGCGCTCATAATCTTTTTTTGAAAGCGGTCCGCGGATCTCAACGTCTATCATTTCACTATCTTCTTTACTTCCTTGTAGATCATTTCATGGATGGCTTCGCGGGAAAGAATTTCTTTCTTCGGCGCGCATTCAATCTTCACAAAATTGTTGAGTTCTTTTACGAGCTTGAGCGCGCTTTTGCGTGAGTTTTCGAGAAACTCAATACTGTCTTCATGCACATCAGTCTTGCGGCGCAAATAGGCACGCTTTTGGGTCTTGTTGCGCTCAGCCATCATCTTCTGTGTCACCGCGATCGGAAGGGAGAGATAAAACACAATGTCAGGTCGAGGAATGCCGAACACGCGATATTCCATATCGTCGAGCCATCGCAAGAATTGCTTACGCTCCTTCGCGTCTTTGATTTTGCCTCCCTGATGGATCTGATTGGCAGAGACGTATCTATTTGCAACAACAACATAGCCCTTTTTGAGCCAGCCTTCTATTTTTTCTTTTGACTCCCAGCGATCTGCGGCATATGCAATGGATGCGATCTTTGGATGAACATTGAGCCATTCGTATTTTGGATCTGCAAGACATTCACCAATGAATCCTCCGAAGAAATTTGTATAGTATTCGGGAAAATCTACCATCTTCACAGTACGGCCTTCTTGTTCAAGACGCTTCATAAGAAGAGCGACTTGCGTCGCCTTTCCACTACCGTCTGAGCCGTCTATGACTATGAATTTTCCTTTTTTCTTCATTATTGTATGTTATGTATTTTTGTTATTTGGGTGGTAGACACGTAGATCTGAGTACAGTTCGAGGCGCAAGCTCGGCTTGCGACCAAGGTGTAGTAATCCTACTCCGCGGGAGCAAACGAGCGCAGCAACAAAGAAATGTGCCAGATATATGCGTCTACACAAATGACTCTGGAATTGGAAAAGCTTCCGCGAGTTCTTTTACTTCGCTTTTAATTGTTTCTTTCTTTGATGCGTCGTCTTTGTTTTTGAGTGTCTCGATGATGAGCTCAGCCACTCGAGCACACTGCGCTTCTTTGAATCCGCGTGTTGTGATAGCCGGTGTGCCAAAGCGAATGCCGGATGGATCAAGTGGCTTGCGAGTATCATTTGCGATCGAGTTCATGTTGAGCGTGATCCCTACTTCGTCGAGCACTGTCTGTGCTTCTTTACCTGTCACGCCGAGTGAACCAAAGACATCGGCAAGAATGAGATGGTTGTCCGTTCCTCCGCCGATCATGCGCACGCCTTCACGCTTAAAGACGGCCTCCATGGCTTTTGCATTCTTAAGCACCTGCTGACAATACTCGGCAAACTCCGGCTGAAGCGCCTCACCAAAAGCCACAGCCTTCGCGGCAATCGTGTGCATGTGTGGACCGCCTTGAATGCCTGGGAAAATGGCTTTGTCTATTTTCTTTGCGATCTCTTCATTTTCGCGCACGAGGATGAGTCCGCCACGCGGACCGCGAAGTGTTTTGTGTGTTGTCGATGTGATGATATCGAATCCATCGTCAAATGGATTTCTCAAAGCTTTACCGGCAATAAGTCCTGCAATGTGAGCCATGTCGGCCATGGTGATAGCGCCGACTTCTTGTGCAATCTCAACAAACTTTGCGTAATCGAGCGTGCGAGAGTATGCGGAAAATCCGGCCAGAATTATTTTTGGCTTGTGCTCAAGAGCGAGCCTTCGGAGCTCGTCGTAGTCGATCTCCCCTGTTTCAGGATCTTTCATTTTGTAGGTGACAAATTTATAAATCTTGGCCGGAAGCGTCATTGGGTGGCCGTGCGTGAGATGTCCGCCATGCGCAAGATCCATACCGAGTACCGTGTCGCCTATTTCAAGCAGTGCTGAGTA
>CAYTCQ010000081.1:0-2294 GCA_964436485.1 uncultured Candidatus Saccharibacteria bacterium
CTTCTTTGGATATTTGCTTGCCATGGGTTTGTCTGGTCTTGTGCTCGCATGCGTCTTTCAATGCGCGCATCAAGAAGAAGAAACCCCGATTGTTACTAAACAAGAAGTACAAGAAGGCGGGCATGACTGGGTGTTGCATGAAATGTATACGACAACAAATTTTGGCAAAAGTCGTACGATTTTTTCTTGGTTTGTGGGCGGGCTCAATCGTCAGGTGGAACATCACTTGTTTCGAACCATGTCTCATGATCACTATGGCGCGATCGAATCGATTGTTGAAGCAACGGCGCGTGAATTTGGTGTGCCATACAATAAACATCGTTCATTTGGCGCAGCTCTCGTGTCACATGGAAAGCATTTGTATCATATGGGCAGACAGTAAACTAAACGCATCCTTTGGGTGCGTTTTTATTTACTAATTGTTATTTTTTTGTATAATGGCTCGGTATGAATAAAAAGAGAAAAGTTGCGCGTAAGAAGCATGCAAAGAAGGTGGGGAAGAAGCAGGTTTTGCTTCGCAACCGCTAAGGGAGTGTCGGGCTCCATAAACCCGAATTTGCGGGATTAGTTTATCGGTAAAACAACAGTTTTCCAAACTGTGGTGAGGAGTTCGACTCTCCTATCCCGCACTGCACATGTAAAAAGCCCTATGGATTCCATCGGGCTTTTTATATTTTTTCTTTCTTTACGAGCAACTTCCAGCCTATTTTATTTTGGTATTTGGCCTTGATTGCGTTAATTGTTGCTTCGGGTGTAGTGCTTGTAACGGTTACTTCAATTGTTTCTTTTCTTGGAATAGAAAAGACCGTTTTGATTACTTCACCGAATTCGCTTTTTAGCTTTCCGAAGAACTTTGGAGCATCTTCTCTAATACTTTGTCCCATAAATCGGTTTTCCTGCACTTTACTCCTGCTATAGATTTTTTACAACCCACCCAGCAAAAAAGCCCAGCTGATAGGCAACAGGGCTTCTTTGTGTAGAAACTAACGTTTCTTATTTGACTGCGTCTTTGAGTGCCTTAGCTGCACGGAATTTCGGAACGCGTGTTGCTGCGACTTTGACCTGCTCTCCAGTCTTTGGATTGCGAGCCATGCGTGCTGCACGCATTTTTACTGAGAAGATACCGAGTCCGGCGATTGAGACTTCGCCACCCTTTTTGAGAGTGCCGATGATGTTCTCGATCATGCCGTCCACGACTTCCTCAGCCTGCACTTTCGTGCCACCGATCTTTCCATGAACCCAGTCAACGAGTGCTGCTTTATTCATAGGATTGACTTCGTAACCTATTGCGGAGCTTGCGCTCGCAATGGCGTTAGGTCGACCTTACTGTGTTAATGCTCTAGAGCCTTATAAGCAGGTGCTTAAAAGCTAGCCACAGTATAGTTATGGAGCCAAATTATGCAATGATTTCAAGGGTATTTTAGAGAAAGATCAAAAATATCCTTATTTTTCAATGGATTTTACATTTTCATAAAAATGTGCTATTTTGAAACAAATAAATTTTAAAAAAGAATGAAGAACGTTATTCTCCTTGCAGCTTTTTTCCTCTATGGAAGCACTCTTTTTGCCCAAGAAACAGAAGAAATCGGTAGTTTTGAAGTAGTGTATGCGTACTTGTATGCTTCATCAGGACAATCTCTCATTGAAGATGAAGAAAAAAATGCACCCGAACGCAAACATGAGGGGCAGTACATACTCTTTCATGCCGCACCACTTTCTGCGAAGTCGCCCTGGGGTATCAGTACACTTTTGGCAGGTGATGCCACAGGTTGGGCTGAAGGATTTGTAGGTCCTGCATATCTCAAAAAAAATCTATCGTTTGGCCTTATGGTTGGATTTGAAAACACTGTTACGGTGTGGCGACTGTGCCCATGGTTTTCATTTCAAACAAAGAACGAGCGATTCTCTGGACTCTTTGTGTACGAACAAGGCGCTACGACGTCATGGCAGAAAGTAAATCTGTGGTATCGCGTTTTACGCACAACATATATAAAAACAAACGTTGGTATATATGTTCATGGCAATCGAGCAGGGCTTGCACTAGGTGGATCACGCGGCAAACTCTCGGGCTTTATTGCTCCCTACATGAAAGGCTTTGGCGAAGACAAAAATACTCCTGCCTCCATGGTAAGTATTGGTTTTGAATTTTAAGTAACACAAAAGCTCCTCATACGAGGAGCTTTTTATGTTTCTGTATCTATTTATCTTGCGTATTCGGTGATTCGGTTTTCTCGGATGAGAGTAACTTTAATTTCACCTGGATACTTGAGCTCGGCTTCGATTTTCTTTGCGAT
>CAYTCQ010000082.1:0-2116 GCA_964436485.1 uncultured Candidatus Saccharibacteria bacterium
TTCTTGGCTTGGATTTGTTTTGCGAGCTGCGCGTTTTTCATATTTTCTTTTTCAACGCGCGCAGTGATTTGTTCGAGCACGTCCTTGTAGTTGCCGGCGTACTGCTCCACCTTTTTTGTATAGACGTCGAGATACAAGACGCCATCTGAAAAGGCGTTCAAGAAGTCAGCGTCGTGGGAAATGACCATGACAGACTTTTTATAACCAATGAGGAAGTCGGTCAGGTGCTCGATACCTGCCTTGTCGAGATTGTTTGTCGGCTCATCGAGAAGCAAGAGGTCTGGATTTTGAATGAGAGCTGAAGCAAGAAGGAGGCGTGCCTGCTGGCCACCTGAAAATGTTTTGATGACGCGATCATGTACTTTTTCATGGCCTTTGAGATTGACCACTTCAAGCACGTCATCGATGCGCACGTCGATATCGTAGACAGGCTTTTTAAAGCATTTCTGAAAGAATGCGCGTACAGTGAGTGTCATGTCTTCGCGAGGAATGACTTGCTTTGCAATGGCGATTGATACACCGGTGCCGATCGTAATGTCGCCGTCTTCTGGGTTGTGGAGTCCTGTGATGAGTCCAAAGATAGTACTTTTACCCGCACCATTTTGTCCCATGATCGTGATCTTACTGCCGCGACGTACAGAAAAAGAAACCGCATCAAGGATGGGTTTGTTTGGACCATATTCAAATGAGACCTCCTCAAAGCGGAGAATCGTATCGTTTTTGGACATCTGTATTTTTATTATGCCATAAAATGCTTGAAAATCAAAGCAGATTTTTTATATATATTGACTTTATATAAAATTATCGTAATATGAGAAAAAATCAGATTATGAGCAATACTTTCACAAACTCAGATATGTTCATAATTAGCCTTATGAACAGCTCTCGATTTGAGAGATATGTAGCGATACTTACGCACAAAGACCCCTATGAAATGCAAATTGAAGATTCAAGTGTAAGCCTTGATTGGATTGATTATCGTATTGAACACGAAGATACTAAACATTTTCAATCTGCCCTGCAGGCACCTACTAAAGAAGTTGCAGTACAGCAACTGACACAGTTTTTTTCTGAAGGAATAAAGTTAGGTAATAAATATTTTTGTAAACTTTCTTCACATACATTTGTTGCATTAGTACTTAGTACTCTTGTAAAACCAACTCCTTTTGTAAAAAAGGTTATAGAAGAGAAAGTTGAAGAACCTAAACCAGTTCCAGTGGTTAAGCCTGTGGTAGAAAAACCTGCTGTTCAAACAGAAATTCAACATGTGCGCAGAGCAGTTCCGTACTACAATCCTCAAAAAAAATCTCTTTCAAAAGAAGATGAGCTTGCAAAAAATGCACGTGCACAGGGTGAACGTGCACGAAAAATATGTGCGGTGAATATTGCACAGAATATTCGATGCGAAATTGACCTTAGTATTTTCCCAACAATGGTTTTACAATATGCCGAAGAAGCCTATGTAAAATTATGTAAAGATCATCCAAATGCACTAAAACTACTTTCTTTTAAGAATGCAAACCCAGAAGTAAAAAAAATTATTACGGATGCATTTGAAATAAAAGGTGGAATATCTGTTCCCGTAAATATGTTTATGTAAATAAAAAGCCGGTTAAATTAACCGGCTTTTGTTATTTCAAGCATCATAAAGAGTGGGATCTCTTTGCGCGCAGTATCTTCAGCTGCTTGGCGTGGACCAGATTGACTTTTCTTATGTGAAATCCATTCTTCAAGTTTAGATACCATAAATCCTGTTTTTGAAGAAACCTTAAAGAATTCCTGTAGCGGTCGATGGTATGAAATGGTATGTACTACCCCACTCTTGCTTGGCTGCATATCGATACTAACCTTCTTTGAAGAAAGGTATCCGTCGATGCGACGATACTGCATACCTGCCTTCGCATCCCAACCCCAGCTTGAGCGCTTTGGAATGCGGAAGGCAGGATGATTGAGCACAAGGACAAATCGTCCGCCCTTTTTGAGCACGCGGTGCACTTCGGCAAATACCTCAGTCATGTTTTCGATATTTTGAATCGCAAGCACAATCGTCACAACATCAAAAGAGTTGTCTTTTGCAAAGCCGAGCTTGTGCGCAGGTGTTGCGTGAAATTCGATG
>CAYTCQ010000083.1:0-2098 GCA_964436485.1 uncultured Candidatus Saccharibacteria bacterium
CCTGCGTTGACGTTTGTTGATCCAGCAGAAAGGTATTCGAGTTTTGACATTTTGTCATAAAACTTCTTTGCCCAGTCCATCTTGTTCTTCTCAGGAAGCGCCATCGTCATAGCCACACGCATCCAGAAGTACTGCGGAGTCTCAAGAGGCTTACGGACTGCGTCTTTGATGAGATAGCGATCGAGTGTTGTCGACACGCCTGAGTATTTGTAGAGCTCATCGCGCTCAATTTTGAGGTAGCGGCCGAGCTCGTCGAGGTCAAACTGCTTCAAGCGCTTGTCGAGGAGGCCAAGCTCGATACCAAGACGGATGTAGTGCTGGAAGTGGCCCTTGTGCATCGTGACGAGCTCTTCCTTTGTGTCATATGAGCCGAGCACACGCTTGTAAATAGTCTTAAGGAGGAGGCGTGTTGCGATTTTGTCGTAGTCGAGATCGTACTGCGCATTCTGAAGTGCGGCGTTGATCGTCGCTTGGTCCATTTCTTCCGTCGTAATACCGTCGTAGATCGTGAGCTCTGTTTCAGAAGCGATCTGCATGACCTTCTCAAGAGGATTTGAGAGGCCGTACGTTGCGCGCTCGATAGACTTGTTGATTCGATCGGCGTTGAATGGCTCTCGCGTGCCATCACGCTTTGCGACTTGCTTGCCTGAAACACGTCCAGCTGGAGCAGGCTGTGCTTGTGACACAGGTGTTTGTGCTTGAGCTGGGACAACTGGCTCAGGAGCCTGCGCAAGGTTTACATTCTTCAAATCTTCGAGACCCATTTTTTGTTTTTGAGGCGATGGCATACAAATTAATTAAGCGAGAGACACATTGATAATAGACTATGAAAAAGGCTCGTCGGGGGTCTATCGTTCCCCTCCCGATACAAAAGATATCGGTTACTTTTTTCATGTAGTGACTGCATTGCTCGTTGATTATAACAGCGGAAATATGCGCAAGAAACTGTGTAAAACGTAAAATTTTGTCTTAGAAAACAAAAATGATAGGATGGCAACCGTGGTCTTGACAGCATATGTGAAATACCGATTTTGAGCCTTATAAAATAGGAAATTTTTGATCTGAATTTTGAAAAAATTTTAGAAATTTTTAGAAAAAAATTTTTTCCGCAAAAAAGAAAATAAATACGGAGGTGTGTCTGAGTGGTTGAAGGAACTGGTTTCGAAAACCAGCGTGCGGGAGACCGCACCGTGGGTTCGAATCCCACCACCTCCGCATTAAAAAAGCCCCGCATGATACGGGGCTTTTAAAAATTAATTAAATTGAACTACGCGTTCAGATACCATTTTTCGAGCAGAAAAAACTTTTGGCTTCGGACCATCTCTATAAAATGAGATGGTGCCAAGAAAAATTGCATTATTCTGCGGGTCAAATTGGTACGGCACGACTTCATACATATCCCAAAGGTATGATTCCAGAGTCTTTGCAAAATCAATCTTTGCAGTATGAATATAGTCGTAATACAAATTGCCATCGATAATAGCAACAGCCACCTGGTCCTCCTCAGAATACGTACGGCAGTCAGCAATAATACTATTGGAGAAAGCAATTAAATTCTTGATAGTTGGCAATCCTCTATTAAATACAAATATAGGTGTAGTTTTGCTCGAGAGAGCGTAGAGGTTAGGCGATATGTAGAATAAATCATTATCAGTACCGTCTGATAGTGTCTCAGCAATTAAATTGTACTGAGAAAAAGTCGTTGCCACATTATTATCCTTTGTGACAGTAATATAAAGTTTCTTTTTCATATGGTGTTTTTAAAGGATTAATAAACAAATTGTGAATTATGCATATTATGCATCATTTTTTAAATAAGACAAGACTGAAGGAATCTCGCCCTACGGTCGCGGGTTTTTCCAGTGGTCAGGGATATTTTTCTCGCCGTCGCTCGAAAAATTCCACGACCCTGCCTCGCGGTTTTTTCTGCTGAAAAAACATCGCTCCGGCTCGCACAACGCAAAAGGATCTGCCGAAGGGCAGATCCTTTTGTCTCAGTGCGCGATAGAGGAATCGAACCTCTGACCTACCCCACGTCAAGGGGTCGCTCTACCAACTGAGCTAACCGCGCAAGTTCTTTTACATTAGCAAATATAAG
>CAYTCQ010000084.1:0-2088 GCA_964436485.1 uncultured Candidatus Saccharibacteria bacterium
CGGAAAGAAAAATATGCGCTAAAAGCGTTCTTTCGGAATACAAATCAAAAAACATAATAAGGTCTCCAGAAAGCGCAGTTGGAGTTCTATCTCCTATGTTTTTTATGTGTATCCTGTATATCGGAATGCATATCAAATACACAAAGGTCAGAAGTGCCAGCGTCCATACCATGGGTGGCATTGAAGAGATAAATTTCATGATTATTCTAATTTTTAAGGTTAACTGAATTTTTCCTCACACTACCACACTCATCAAAAATATCAAGACCCGCCGTATGGCGGGTCTTGATATTAAAAAATATATTACTTTTTGAACGGTACTCCAATGAGATTGAAGAATGCTTCACCTTCGGCCTTTGTCTTTGCTGATGAGACGAGTGTGACTGAGAGTCCGAACACATCCTTGATATCTTCGTCGGCTGTTTCTGGGAAGATTGTGTGTTCCTTGATGCCGAGTGTAAGGTTTCCGATATTGTCCACCGCTGAAGCGTTGAATCCGCGGAAGTCCTTTGTACGAGGAACGGCGATGTTGAGGAATTTCTCAAGGAAGCCGTACATACGTGGACCGCGAAGTGTGACTGAGATACCGACTGGGTCGTTCTGGCGGATCTTGAATGACGCGATAGACTGCTTTGCTCCGCGGAGTGCAGGCTTCTGACCTGTGATCTTTGTGAGACGGTCTGCAACGAGATCGTTGCGCTTGTTGTCGCGCTTCATTGCGCTACCAGTACCTGAAGATACTACAACCTTAAGGAGACGTGGAGCCGCCATCTGGTTTTTGTAGCCAAACTTGTCCTTGAGGACTTCGTATGATTTCTGTGATTTTTCTTTTACTGTCATATATGTTTGAGGATTTGGGTCGAGCTATGCTCACCCAGTACCTTGATTATTTATTTAAACTTCCTGTCCGCTCTTTTTTGCGATGCGAACTTTCTTACCACTGACTTCCTTTGATCCGAGGCGAGTTGCCTTGCCTGTCTTTGGATCAAGAAGAGCAACGTTTGCGCGGCGGATTGGGTGTGCGATGTCTACCATCATTCCCTTCGCGTTGCGAGTTGCGCGCTTGTGGCGTTTCTTCATGTTCATGCCTTCGACAAGAACAGAGTCTGTCTTTGTGAGGACGGCAACAACCTTACCTTTCTTTCCTGCGTCCTTTCCTTTTGTAACGATAACTGTATCTCCTTTTTTGATATTCATACGGTACTTCTTAAATGACTTCTGGAGCAAGAGAGATAATTTTCTGGTAGCCCTTTTCACCGAGCTCGCGTGGGATCGGTCCGAAGACACGTCCTGCGACTGGCTCAAAGCGCTGTTTTCCTGTTCCGACGAGTACGACTGCGTTTTCATCGAAGCGGATGTATGATCCGTCCTTGCGGCGGAATGCTTCGCGCTGACGAACAACGACTGCGCGGTGCACACCTTTCTTCTTCACGCCCTTGCGAGGTTCTGCTGTCTGAACAGAGATGATGACGAGCTCGCCGATCTGAGCGTAGCGCTTCTTTGAAGATCCGAGGATCTTAAAGACGCGTCCTACCTTACCTCCGGCGTTGTCTGCGATTTTTACGATTGACTGTGTTTGAATCATAGAATTACTTCAATATTACTTAGTCACGAGCGTAAAGCGCTTGTCCTTTGAAAGTGGAGTTGTTTCGACGATCTGCACGTTGTCACCAACTTTTGCAACATTGCCTTCATCATGAGCCTTGTATTTCTTTGAGCGCGTGATGTATTTCTGGTACTTTGGATGCTTAACGAAGCGCGTAACTTTTACGACGATTGTCTTGTCCATCTTGTCAGATGTGACAACTCCAGAAAGGACAGTATTATTTTTTGGTGTTTTCTGTGCGTTCATAGTTTACTTCGTGATGCGTGCTGCGCTTTTTTGAGTTTCGAGACGAGCGATTGCGCGGCGAATCATTCTCTCTTCTTTCACATTCTTTGGTCGTGAGCCTGCCATTGCAAACTTGATCATGCGGAGCTTCTCTCGAAGTTCGGCGATCTGTGCTCCTGCCTCAGAATTGTCTGTTGTTACTTTTTTCTTTGCCATAGGATTTTATGATCGTGATACGACGCGTGTGCGGACTGGAA
>CAYTCQ010000085.1:0-2073 GCA_964436485.1 uncultured Candidatus Saccharibacteria bacterium
CTCTGGCGAGAGTCGAGCAGTTCTTCTTTTTTAATGAGACGTTCCTCTGTCTTTTTGAAGTCTTCCGTCTTGGCACGTTCTGTTTCACGAAGCTCGGCCTCTTTTTCTTCTGCCTTCTTCTTTGCTTCGTCGACAACTTTTTGTGCCTCTTCCTTTGCCGCGATCATCATCTGCTTGATGTCGATCTCAATTGATCGACGCTTTCCAAGCGCGACAATTCGGCGCAGGTAGTAGCCCAAGGTGACGCCTACGATAAGCGCCAATCCTGCGAAAAATATTGCTAGTAAACTCATACAACGACCAAACTAGTCGTCTAAAAAAGTTTAAAACTCCATACGCGACCCATTTCTTTGTTGCATCGCTCGTTTGTTCCCGCGGAGTAGGTTTACTACACCTTGGTCACAAGCCTCGCTTGCGCCTCGAACTGTACTCACGTTTGTAGTTTTAAATCGCTCGAATATTTCGAATCTTAAAAGCGCAAGATGTACGGTTGTGTCGCACAGAAAGTTCGGATTGCATAATAGATAGGGAAGATACGAGGGGTATTTTTAGGCGAACCAGCAAACTAATTTATTAAAAGTTCGATAGCCTCAGAATACCACCGCTTTTTGAATGTGTCGAGAAAAAGAGGAGATATTGACATTTTTATTTTCTATACTATTAGTAGTACTACTAAATAAGAAAAAGGAGCCTCTCGGCTCCTTTTTCTTATTTCCCAGATTTTGATTTGACGATGATCTCGTCGACGATGCCGTACTTTTTGGCTTCATCGGCTGTCATGTAGTAGTCGCGATCAGAATCTTTCTCAACTTGCGCAGGAGACTTACCAGTATTCTTTGCAAGAATTTTGTTGAGGTTCTCCTTCGTGCGGAGGATGTGTTTTGCTGTGATAGCAATATCTGATGCTTGTCCTTCAACGCCGCCCATGACTTGGTGGATCATCACTTCAGAATTTGGGAGACAGAAGCGCTTGCCCTTTGCTCCAGCAGAAAGGAGTACAGCTGCAGCAGATGCTGCAATACCGACACACACAGTCGATACATCAGGTTTGATGTGATTCATTGTGTCATACATTGCCATTGCGGCGGTGACTGATCCACCTGGAGAGTTGATGTAGAGCTTGATATCTTTCTTTGGATCTTCGTTTTCAAGAAAGAGGAGCTGAGCGATGACGATATTTGCCACATTGTCATCGATTGGACCGCCGAGGAAGATAATGCGCTCGCGCAAGAGGCGAGAGTAGATATCGTATGCTCGTTCGCCCATTGGAGATTTTTCTATAACTGTAGGGATCAACATATATATTCGTTACTAATTAATAGAGGAGTGCGACGCACTGTAACTATAGCACTTACTTTTGTTTCTCAAGAAATGTAAAGATTTCTTCGTTGGTGAGCATGTGTGCAATGTACATGCGCGCACGCTCTGGATCCGCATCTTTATACATATCCATGAGACGCTTTGTTTCTTTTTCAATATCCTCGTCTTTTGGTTTGAGATTTTCTTTTATGCCGATTGTGTGAAGAACAAGCTCACCCTTTGCACGTTTTTCTGCGTCCGGAAGAAGCTCGGTGCGCATGTCGGCTTCCGTTTTTTGGATGTGCTTGAGGTAGTCTTCAAAGCCAATGCCTGCGTTTGCGATGTCGGCTTTGATGCGGGCGATGAGCTGTTCGACTTCATTTTCAATGAGAATCTGAGGAATCTCAACTGTTGTTTCCTTGAGGATTTCTTCAAGTACGGCAACACGAGCCTTTTCACGTTCTCGGGCCTGCTTCTCGATCAAAATATTTTCACGGAATTTCTTTTTGAAATCGTCGACTGTTTCAAATGGACCGAGCTGTTTTACATACTCATCAGTAAGAGTGGCGTCAAAGACCTCTTTTTCAAATTCAGCATGGTCATGTTGCTCTCCGCTCGCATGGATCTCCTGATGCTTACGAGCTTTTTTGAGTTCGCCGATTGCTTTGTCGAGTTCTTCATCTGTGACAGAAAGCTCCGGCTTTTCAGCAAACACGCGTGATGCGATCTTTTTGTAGTCAGGAAGTTTCACTTCGGGTACGACTGCAACAATGG
>CAYTCQ010000086.1:0-2065 GCA_964436485.1 uncultured Candidatus Saccharibacteria bacterium
AAGAGAAGAAAAAAGGTCTCAAGATGCTTATCTTTGCAATGTAACAGTTTTATGCTGGTATGCACTCTGTTGATCTTGGAATAGAGAACAAAGACAAGAGTCATTTTGCTATTGAGATCGAGCTTGCAAACAACGGTGAGAAGTTTGTTAACTATACTGCAGTTCCAAGTCGTAAGGCCGATCTCTTTGAGAAACAGCTCCTCGCTGTCCAGCCTGATGCAAAACTGCGAGAAATCTTTGACGACTACAACGTCTTTGCTGAAGGACGCGATACGGCAGTGGCTTCGGTTGCGACACTTGCCGAGCATGACGTGTATCCGATCAAAACATACGACTCGTTTGATCATGATCCGATGAACGTCATCCTCAATGCCTTTTCAAAACTCAAGGCGCAAGGGGAGGGGGCATCGGTTCAGTTTGTCTTTTGCCCTGAAGATGACGCGCTCATTCACCGTCTCCAGCTCGTGCTCGATGACGTGAAGAATGGCTACACGGTCGGCACTGCGCGTAGTATTACAAAACAGATTGGCAAAGAGTTTCTCAAAGTCGGGAAAGAGCTTGTGTTTGGCGCGCCTAAAAATACGCCTGAGAAAAAGGTAAATGAGCGTGCCGTTGAGTACATCACTGAAAAGCTCAAGTCGACGATGATGGCAACAAACATTCGTATCGTGGCATCAGGCGAGACTCGCGAGCGCTCACTTTCAATCCTCTCTGAGCTTGAGTCATCATTCAACCAGTTTACTGAAGCGGGTCGCAATAGCTTTACGTGGAAGCGCCCACAAGGTGCGGATTTACGCGCGCTTTTACATGCCTTTTCATACCGCCTCTACGAAGAAGGGTATTCAATGCCACTCAATCTCAAAGAGCTTTCAACGATCTTTCATTTCCCATACGGACTTACGAAAGTTTCTCAGCTCAAGCAGGCAAAGTCTGCCATCGCTCCTGCTCCACAAGAGATACCGCACAATGGAGTCTTGCTCGGTGTAAACGATTACCGTGGCGAGCGTCGAGAGATTCATATGTCGCGCGAAGACCGTCTCCGTCACTTCTACGTGCTCGGTCAGACAGGTACTGGTAAGACAACCATTATGAAAAATATGGTTATTCAAGATATTAAAAACGGCGACGGCGTGTGCTTCATCGATCCGCATGGTTCTGATATTGAAGACATCTTGGCAAATATTCCAAAGGAGCGTATTGATGACGTCGTGTATTTTGACCCTGCCTATACTGCGCGACCAATGGGACTCAATATGCTTGAGTACGATGCCCGCTATCCAGAACAGAAGACATTTGTGGTCAACGAACTTCTCGCTATCTTCAACAAACTCTTCGATATGAAAGTCGCCGGAGGCCCTGCCTTTGAGCAATATTTCCGCAACTCAGCCCTCCTTGTGATGGAGCACCCAGAATCTGGTAGTACGCTTCTTGAAATCGGTCGCGTGCTTTCAGACAAGGCCTTCCGCGCGATGAAGCTCGAGCACTGTAAGAATCCAATCATCAAGCAATTCTGGGAAAATGCAGAGCGTACAAGTGGGGAACAGAGTCTTCAGAACTTCGTGCCATATATCACAAACAAATTCGACGTCTTTGTTTCAAACGACATCATGCGCCCTGTTATTGCGCAGGAAAAATCTGTATTCAACTTCCGCCAGATTATGGATGAGAAGAAGATCTTGCTCGTGAATCTCTCAAAGGGCCGTCTTGGCGATATCAATGCCAACCTGATCGGTCTTGTGCTTGTCGGAAAGATCCTCATGGCCGCGCTTTCTCGCGTAGATAGTCTTGGCGCAGGGGAGAAGCCACACGATTTCTATCTCTACATCGACGAATTCCAGAACGTGACAACAGACTCTATAGCCACAATCCTTTCAGAAGCTCGTAAGTACCGTCTCTCGCTCAACATTGCGCACCAGTACATTGGACAGCTCAAAGAGGAGATCAAGAAGGCTGTGTTTGGAAACGTGGGCTCGATGGCGATATTCCGCGTGGGTGTTGATGATGCAGAATTTCTTGCGAAGCAATTTGATCCAGTCTTTACAGCGCAGGACATCATCAAGCTCGA
>CAYTCQ010000087.1:0-2022 GCA_964436485.1 uncultured Candidatus Saccharibacteria bacterium
GTGAGAATCGGACTCACGGTCTCTGTCTTACCAAGACAGTGCTTTACCACTAAGCCATGGCGGCAATGTACTTTTTAGAAAAGCAACTTCGGAATAGTACTAAATTATAAGGTCTTTTTCAATCGACCCCGAATGACAAGAACACACATAAGTCCTTCAAAAAGGACGAGGTACAGTGGCAAAATAACCAATCCATACGTCAGATGATCAAGTGCAAACAAAGCAATGACTGCGCTGAGTGTAAATAGAAGCCATGTCGATAGATTTTCGGAAGAAGGATCATGATATGTTTTTCGAATAGTCGGAAGTGCGGCAATAAAATCACCGATCAAATTGATACTGAGCGCAAAAGCAGCTTGGTGAAAGATGATGTATACAAGAATGGCAACACATGAAAATGCGAGACAGACATAGTCAAAGCGACCAAATCTCCCTTTCCACTTTTTCACAGACAACAGAAAAAGAAGTGTTGGCCCAATAAAGCTCACAATCGCAAGCGGGAGGGTTTCGTGTGCACCGACAGCTATATATGTGATAAGTGATACTGCTCCAAGTATCGCCCACAAAAGCCATGAGATAGGATGAGGAGTGATCTTCCCCCTTATTGTCAGATATACGTATGGAACGTATGCGGCGACAGCACAAGCTCCTGAGATAATTCCAAGCCAAGAATAGAGAAACATACTGAAAGGGTACCATGAAGACGGGACTTTCCGACTACGTCGGCAGGTACTTTTCGATTTCGGTTTCGCAAGCTCACCTCAATAACGAAAAGTCTTTCAAGTCCCGTACGGAGACACGCAGGTGTCTCCTCGACTGCGCAAAAACAAAAAACCCTATAAATAGGGCTTTTTGTTTTTGCGCGGCTGAAGGGTGCTGACCCCTCGACCTCCCGCGTGACAGGCGGGTGCTCTACCGTTGAGCTACAGCCGCGTATTCATATATTTTTTAAACACGCGCTCCTTCCTTAATAGGAACAAGGAAGTACGCCCCGTATTATACATAAAATCATATAATTTCAAAGAATCTTTAATGCTGTATGAGAGGCGATGACAATTCTTATTTTTTATATATGAGAGACTTCCTGTTGTTCCCAGAGATCTTTTTAGCAATTTGCAAACATCTTGAAGAAATACCTCTGATGCGCTCGTAAACGAAGTCTGAATAATATACGTTGGCATTCGTCGTTTTTTGTTTATATACCCAGTCCACACATTACCATCTCCATCAAAAAATCCTCGAATAAAGTGACCTTGGTATCGAGACGGAATCTCAGGAACTTTCATTCGCTTTGTTTTTGTCTGCTTTAATCCGATTTTCTCAAGATCTGATACCATATCCTTGCTTCCAACTTGGAGTCGATATACAAGGCCACTAACAGCATTTCTTTGAGCAACCACATGCTCAGATTTCATTGCTTTTTTAATGGAACACAGGAGCGATTTATCCATGGAATAAAAAGTAACATAATATCCTCCTCGCCTGTTTTTGGTGACACTACCATCAGCAAAGAGAAAACCGAGAATATAAGCCATGTCACTTGTCCATGTTTTAAAGAAGTTAATGTTGATACTTTTTGCTTTCATAGCAACAGTATTATACCGTAAACGTACCGCCCAACAAAACTAAAGTTACGCATGAAATGTGTCGGGGGCGAGAATCGAACTCGCGACCTAAGGCTTATGAGTCCTTCGCTCTAACCTTCTGAGCTACCCCGACATTGTTATAAACTTAAGCTTTTCTTCCCGCGAAAGCTTTTTGATCTGGGCTTCGCGTTTCAAAGCGTCTGAACGAGATGCGCAATGTTCTGCATAGACACATCTGTGTACAGGATGACTTCGTGTATAGCGTGCGCCCGCACCTTGGACATGCGAGGAAAAGCGCTTTTGGAGATTGTTTGTCATCCCCGTATAGAGCGTACTATCTTCGCATTCTAAAATATAGACGAACCACATAGAGCATGCAACACGTGTCACTTGCACGCATCATCACTGATGCTTGTTGCGGGAGGTCGAATCGAAC
>CAYTCQ010000088.1:0-1985 GCA_964436485.1 uncultured Candidatus Saccharibacteria bacterium
TTTAAGGAAATGTGCCTTTTTCGATACGAATACCGAGGCCTTCTGCTACTTGTTCCTTCATGCGCACATATTGAGCTGAAGCTGGATCATCGCCGACAAGCACGTCGCAAAACACAGGCTTAAACGGCAAGCCATGCACCCGCTCTTTGAGCAACTGTAGTATTTCATCTCTGATTTTCCGTCCGTCGATAATCTGCATACAAGCGTGATTTTAACACAAAAAAGCCCCGTTTTATCGGGGCTTTTAATTATTGCACTTCCATTCTTAGCGGGTGTAAATTCTTTAGGTTAAAAATTCGAATTGGAATATTTCCCTTATTTAAGTCAGTAAAAGTAGCCGTATCAAAAGAAAGATTCCCAAATGCATCCAAACTTTCTAAATACGAACTCCAACTTTTTCTGTCCGTAGCTATTCCTTTAAAGTAAGTAGGGACAAGTCCGTTATTCTGAGTAAGTAGATAATACTGATTTTGCGAAGACACTAACGTATCGCCAAAAATATCAGTCAGTTTAGCTTCATTAGAAACAACCTGAATTAACCTTACTTTTTCGTTTTTCACACTTTCAGCACTGAAAGCTGACTGTGTTTTTTTATGACCACACGAAGTCATAGCTACCATAAAAATAATTAAAAGAGCATTTTTCATAGTTATTGATTTTTTTATATTATATCACTCTTTTACTATTTAGTCAATCATAGAAAAAGCCTGATTTCTCAGGCTTTTTCTCCCCTCTTTTTACAATCCCTCAAACTCCTTTGTCAGATCTTCGGGGTGCACCTTGCGCGTATTGCGGCGCATTGAGGAAAGTATACCGAGCGCGCCGTATTCCATAATGAGGTGCGATCCTCCATAGCTCATAAACGGTAGCGTGATACCCGTCACCGGAAGTATTCCCATGTTCATACCGACGTTGATAGTAATATGCGAAATAAACAGCACAACAAGACCCGAAGCAAAAAGCGTCTCAAAGTTTGAAGCGCCATGTAGAGCTAGGTTTAAAATACGCGCGATAAGTAGTCCAAATAAAAGTAGCAGTAGAAGCGCTCCAACAAATCCCCATTCTTCGGCGAATGCAGCAAAAATGAAGTCCGTCTGATACTCAGGCAAAAAGCGCAAGCGACTCTGCGTCCCGTATCCCACACCCTTACCAAGCACTCCACCAGATCCGACGGCGATCACGGCTTGGCGCGCGTTATACCCTGCTCCATGAATGTCACGAAGCGGATTGAGAAATGTTTGAATACGCGCTTTCTGATACGGAGCAAACACAAATGACCAGAGAATCAAAAATGCGACAAGGCCCGCGCCAAACAAAAGTCCAAGGTGTGTTTTTCGAATACCGGCAACAAGCGCCATGCCAAGCCAGATGAGGCCGAGGATCATAGCCGTACCGAAGTCTGGCTCAAGAAACACGAGAGCAAACGGAATGAGCATGTACATACCGGAAATAAAAAGATGTTTTACTTGCCCGATAGCCACGTGCCTGCGAGAGAAATATTTTGCGAGCAGAAGAATGAGAATAAGCTTCACAAAGTCTGACGGCTGGATACCAAAGCCACCGAGCGCAAGCCAGCTCGTCGCGCCGTTTGTCGCGCGACCGACAACAGCCACAAGAAGAAGTAGGAAGAGACAGGAGAAAAAGAGCCCGACAAGCACATTTGTCTTTTTGAGAATATCGACATCAATAAACGCAAATACAAGAAAGCCGATAAGTGCGAGTGCGAGCCACGCCATCTGGCGATCAAAGAAAATACTTCCCCCACCATATGACTGCATGGTCACAAGTCCGGCGATGGTAATAGGAAGCGCAAAGAGAAGTAGCATCCAGTCGATGCGACCAAGCAACCCATCACGCGTACGAGCGCCTATGGTTTTGAAATCCTGCGCGTCAAACATAGCTTACTGTCCGACACCAAATACATTGATGACAGGAATGATCTCGTAGCGAATAGCTTTTGCGGAAAGTGGTTTTGGCCATGTGAA
>CAYTCQ010000089.1:0-1907 GCA_964436485.1 uncultured Candidatus Saccharibacteria bacterium
TTCTTGCGAAGCAATTTGATCCAGTCTTTACAGCGCAGGACATCATCAAGCTCGATAACTACAATTGTTATGTAAAGATGCTCGCAAATGGCACGCCAGTAAAGCCGTTTAATATGATGACGCTTCCTCCTGAAGAGGGAATGCCACAAGTGGCGCCGAAGATCAAAGAGCTTTCATACCTCAAGTATGGTCGTGATCGCAGTGAGGTGGAAACAGAAATCATGGCACGATATAAGATCACTCCGTAAAATGAAGTAGTTTGTAAAACCCGTCTTTTTCTGTTAGTATCGGGGCATTATTCAGTTTATAAAGTCTATAAAGTTTTTAAAGTTCATAAGGCTGGTACGAATATTCTTTAGAGTCCGCTTTATAAACTTTATGAACCTTCAGCTTTCAGCTCAAGTATATATGCACGAGAAATCTCTCATAATTATCAAACCTGACGCAGTTCAGCGTAATCTCATCGGCCAGATCGTATCTCGCTTTGAGAACAAGGGTCTCAAAATCATTGGTCTTAAGATGATGAATCTTGAAGACGCACTTATCGAAGAGCACTACGCTCACATCAAAGACAAGCCATTTTTCCCTGGAATCCGCGATTTTATGAAAGCAACACCTGTTGTTGTCATGGGTCTTGAAGGTATCAATGCTATCTCATCAATCCGTCTTCTTGTTGGTCCAACAAAGGCATGGGAAGGAGCAGCGGGCACACTTCGCGGTGATTTTTCTCTTTCAACACAGTCAAACATCGTGCATGCTTCAGATTCTGTTGAGGCAGGAGAGGTTGAAATCAAACGCTTTTTCAAAGACGGAGAGATTTTCAACTATCAAAAGATCGATACAGACTTTATCTACGCAGAACACAAAAAGTAAGACACGAAAAGATCCCCTTGATGGGGGATTTTTTTGTGCTCTACTGCAATTCACATATTGCATACGCCTGCACGAAGCGTATAGTGAACATAGGATTATTTGCATTGTTACCTAGAACACTTCGTGTTAGGGAATCTCTGTTACAACTTGCCGTGGCATTTTGTACAAGATACCCACCTGGCCTCTGGCTAGGGTAACACGTCGCAGATAGTCCTAAAGAGATACTCTTTTGCTTATGGTGAAAGGGTTTTTCTTTTGGGAATTTGTGTCATCCCGTACTTGATACGGGATCTAGGTTTGGATTGTATTTAATACTGGATTCCGGCCTCCGCCGGAATGACACCCAATCTGTTACAATATCTTTATGCTTCGAAAATCACTCCTCTCATCACTCGGCGTGAGCATGTGCGCGCTCGCACTCATCAATCTTCCGGCTACTTTTTTCTACTGGTACTCACTTGTGTGGTGGTTTGATATGTCCATGCACTTTTTGGGTGGCGTTGCTGTGTTTTATTTGAGCGCGCTCGTGTGGCTTCCAGCCCTGAAATGGGTGAGTGCCGGTAGATTTCTCTATGAAAGCATCATCACGGCTGTACTCATCGGCGTATTGTGGGAAGCGCTCGAGCTCTATTTGCATATACACTACGGATCGCCAGATTTTATCCTCCTCGACTCAATGTCCGACGTATTTTTTGATCTCTCTGGCGCACTGTGTGCCGCACTTCTCACGCTTCCAAAACTAAAATCGCTTCACACTACGGCATAAAGGCAAGTGAGCGTGTATAATACAAACCATAATGTCTAAGATCCAATATCGTCTCACGTTTTGTTCGGGTGCAACAACAGTCACAGGTGCAGATTTTCTTCTTGAAGGTCCACTCGACAAAGATGGACGACCACTCGTGCGCATTCTTGTCGACTGTGGTCTTGTACAAGGGGAGAAGCTTGCTGCTGACGCAAACTGGGAACCATTTTCATTCAATCCAGCTGAGATCGACTACCTTTTTATTACACACTCACACATCGATCACATT
>CAYTCQ010000090.1:0-1868 GCA_964436485.1 uncultured Candidatus Saccharibacteria bacterium
GTTTAATAGCGATCACCATACCCGTCACAAGCTTCACGCCTGTGTCCTTTTTGCCGTAGTTTAGGACAAATGGGTCTTCATGGATCTCTCTACCCACTCCATGCCCCGCCATTGTGCGCACGATACCAAATGTTCCCTTCTTGTGGGCGTATGATTCAACAGCGTAGCCAATATCTCCCACGCGAGATTGTGGAACAATAGCTTCAATGCCTTCGTACATTGCCTCACGCGTCACATCTATAAGCTTTTGTTTGTCTTTTGAAATAACACCAACAGCAACAGTAACTGCATGGTCGGTATAGAGGCCTTCATGCTTTAGCCCAAGATCGAGTGAGACGATATCGCCTTCTTTGAGAATAGTGCCTGCTTTTGGAATACCGTGGACCACTTCAGAATTGACCGACACACACAGCGCGGCCGGATATGCAGTGCGGTGCCCTGCAGGCTTGTAGCCCAAAAAGGCTGGAGTGTCTCCAAGCTTTTTGATTTCTTCCTGCGCAAACTGATCGAGCTCGATAGTCGAAATACCTGGCTTTACGAGCTTTGCAGTATCAGCAAGCACCTTTGCCAAGCGCTTGCCTCCTTCGCGAAGCTTTGCTATTTCTTCTTCAGTTTTAATTATAATTGCCATTACGAAATAACTGTACCGGTAAATTCCTTTCCGTCCAAGTAGTTTTGAATATTCCCGAGATCTTTACCATTCATGACGACAACCTCCATGCCAAGCTCCTGCGCCATCTGGGCAGCAATAGGATCAAATGGAGCGTTAGATCCTGGGTGCCATTCTTTTGGAAGCATGGCGCGAAAGTCAGTCCATCCGATTGTCTTTATTGGAGTTGCGTCTGGATTGGTGCGTGGATCAGCCGTATAGACGTAGTCGATGTTTGAGAGATTGATGAGCTTCTTCGCGCCGAGTGTCTTTGCAAGCGCGACAGCTGCCGCATCACTTGAATGACCTGGTTTCCATCCCCCACCGACAAGCACGCGCGCACCTGTTAGTGCTACCTGTGTTGGATCAGTAAAAATTCCTTCTTCTGAAATATCGTCGAGCACATCGCGCATATAGTGCGCGTTCTCACGCGTCGCATCAATACCTATAAGATCGAGCTCATCTGGCGTGACGTTTGGATTTTGTTTCTTTGCTTCCTCTTGTTCAATGCGTGCAAGATGTCCCCCGCCTGTGATGAGAGCAAAGTGTTCTGCGCGAGCGCGAACGAGCTGCGCAAAATCTGCAGAATACTTTTCATCACGCTCGCGCGGGTATAAGAGCGAGCCACCAAGTGAAATGACAATCCAAGACGAGTCGTTCATATATTAGAGTCCGAGCTTTGCGGCAATATCTGCTGCGATAGTTTCTATTGAAGGCTCACCGTCGATCTCAAGATACGTAAGGGATGGATCGTTTTTGATTTCAGCAAGGAGCGGTACCACTGAGCGCTGATATTCAGCAAGACGACTGTCGATCTTCTCACTTGTATCATCTCCTCGTCCACGTCCAAGCATGCGCTTCTTTACATTTTCAGCTGAGACTTCAATGTTGATGAAAATAGGATTGTCACGTTTTGCGTAGGCAAGCAATTCTTTAAGTGTTGCAAGCTGTCCGCTTGAGCGAGGATATCCATCGATAAAGACATGTGATGTGCCGTCGAGTGTTGGGATAGCATTTGCAACAAAGAGTGCATTCGTAAGGAAGTCAGGCTGAAACTTGCCCTGATTCATAGACACGTCTCGTGCAATCTCTTGAATGTATCCATCGTGACTGAAAAAAGAACGGTAGATACCGCCCATATCAAGTGAGAGAGACTGTCCGCTTGTCTCAAGACGCTTCTTCAAGAGCTCTACCTGAGTGCCCTTGCCTGAGCCAGAAC
>CAYTCQ010000091.1:0-1853 GCA_964436485.1 uncultured Candidatus Saccharibacteria bacterium
TACTACCAGTTTTATAATGACGGAAATCTAACGATTTCCTACCTCTAACGGGATGGAGACCCTCCGTAAACTACAGGCACTCTTTAAACGCTTCCCAGGGATTGGTGAACGCCAAGCCATGCGTTTTGCCTATTTCCTTGCCACACAAGACTCTCGCTATGTACAGGAGCTCATGGACGCCGTGGCCACACTTCGTAAAAACGTCGAGCGCTGCAGTCGCTGCTACGCACTTTCAGAAGGAATTAAATCAGGACTGTGTCCTATTTGTGCCGATCCACTCGCAGACAAAACAACAGTGCTCGTAGTTGAAAAAGATGCCGACCGAGATCGTTTTATTCAGTCAAAGACATACAAAGGCACATATTTTGTACTCGGAGGGCTTGCTCCTGCTATCGAAAAAGACGTGGCCGCGCATATTCGTACCGAAGAACTCGCTCGTCTTGTAGAAACTGAATCAAAGAAAGGTTTGCGTGAAGTAATACTCGCCCTCTCTGCTACGCCTGATGGCGAACGCACACTTTCTCTACTTCTTTTGCGCCTTGAAAAAATAGGGCTCGGGAGTACTGTCGCTACATCCGTTCTTGGTCGCGGACTCTCAACAGGCACTGAAATTGAGTACTCCGACGCTAAAACACTTTCTTCAGCACTGAGCTCTCGCATAAAAAAATAAAACCTCTCATAGTGAGAGGTTTTATTTTTATTTGATTGCTGAAATTTTAACTTCTGAGTAAGGCTGACGGTGGCCGTTTTTCTTGTGGTACTTGCTCTTTGCCTTGTACTTCACAACGATGACTTTCTGAGCGCGGCCTGCTGACTGAAAGATAGCTTCAACTTTTGCTCCTGCGATAGTCGGTGTACCGATTGTTGTGTCCTTGCCGTTGTCGACAAGAAGTACCTGATCAAATACAACCTTGTCGCCCTTCTTAAGGTCGTCTCCGAGCTTCTCAACACGAATTACGTCGCCAACGGCGACTGGATACTGCTTGCCTCCTGTGGCTATAATTGCGAATTCCGTCATAACAGGGTCTATATTACACGATTTTAGACGAGAGTCAACTACCCTCTTCCTTAGAGGAAAAGAGAGCCTAGAGCCGCTATCCCTGAGAGGGCCATGAGGCCTATGGTAATCCAGCCCATCACTGAGGTGGTCTTTTTATTAGCGTGTGAGCCCATAATGTCCTTATTGGCGCTGAGACCCACGATAAAAACGAGGATTATAGGGGCAATAATGCCGTTTGCAATAGCTGAATAGATAAGGGCTTTAATAGGATCGATACCGACAAAATTGAGCCCAATGCCAATAAGAATCGAGACGATAATGACACCATAAAATGCGTATGCTTCTTTAAGTTTACGGTACAGGCCGTGCTTCCAGTTGAAGCTTTCTGAAATGGCGTATGACGTTGAGCCAGAAAGGACTGGGATGGCGAGCATGCCAGTACCAATGATGCCAACAGCAAACAAAAAGTACGCAGCATTTCCAGCAAATGGGCGCAGTGCTATCGCAGCGTCAGCCGCTGTTGTAATGGTTGTAATTCCATTTGAAAACAGAACGCCTGCCGCAGCTGCAATAATGAAAAACATGACAAGATTGGAAAAGAACATGCCTGACCATACGTCTTGTCGCATGCGGCGAAGCTCCTTTCTGCCAATAGTACGCTGTGCCGGTTTTATTTCAGCCGTGTTTTTCAAATTTTGCTCCTCAACTTCCTGTGATGTCTGCCAGAAAAAAAGATAGGGAGAAATTGTTGTACCGAGCACTGCACAAATAAGGAATATCTGTTCTTTACTAAAGGTAATGGATGGTGTTACGAGGTGGCGCATAATGGTGTGCCAGTCCAGATGCATCATGG
>CAYTCQ010000092.1:0-1780 GCA_964436485.1 uncultured Candidatus Saccharibacteria bacterium
GAAGAGAAGGCCTTTCTAAATGAATCGGTAGCGCGTTTTGTGATTCCAACAATGACATTCTTGAAGGGTCTTTGAGCCTTCTTTTTGTCTTTACCTTTCATATACCTTGTTTTGCTGTAAGCGTAGCAAGTAAAAAGCACGGCAGTCAACAGACCGTCGTGCTTTTAAAAATAAAATGCATTTAGGATTTTGATGTGTCGTTTCGTGAAGAAATCTTGCGCACGCCCTGTTCGACATACCAGAGCACCACAAAGACGAAGAGCATAAGCACTGTCGTCATGAGCGCTGGAGTAAAGAGTCCATATCCGCACGCAATACCAATACCAGCAGAGACCCAAAGACCTGAAGCTGTTGTGAGTCCAGTCACACCTGTATCTTTGAGTATAAAAATTCCCGCACCCATAAACCCAACACCGGTGATGATAGCCGCAGGAATATGGAATGGATCAATACCCGTCACCCCCGCCAGATGTAAATTTGCAAAAACAATTTGTCCAAGCGCAATGAAGAGCGCTGAACCCATAGCAACAAGCGCGTACGTACGCATACCGGCAGTTTTGTGCGCGATAATGCGTTCAGTACCAATGAGCGCGCCACAGAGCATGGCAACAACAAGCTTTGTAAAAAGTGACACTGTCTCAGGAGAAAAAAGTGTTTG
Organism: uncultured Candidatus Saccharibacteria bacterium; assembly: GCA_964436485.1. Classification (GTDB taxonomy): domain Bacteria; phylum Patescibacteriota; class Minisyncoccia; order Phycocordibacterales; family UBA9973; genus CAITQP01. The sequence continues at coordinate 659 of CAYTCQ010000092.1, forward strand.
TGTAATCATGCGTATATTGTAATTGAGTCGTTAGGGCTAGGCAACTATTCCCCCACCCAAACAAACATCTTTGTCGTAAAAGACAATAGACTGACCGCGCGCTACAAGCACAGGCTCAGCAAAGATGGCTACACCATTTGAAAATGTGCATGGCAAAAGATCGCCATGATAGCGAATCTGAACTGCGTAATTCTTAGCTTCTTCGGGCGGAGTGTTTACCCAGCTGAGTTTATGGAGCGATACTTCTTTTGTAGCAGAAATAGCCGCAACACTGGCAACAGTATTTGAAACAGTGATCGTATTTTTTTCTATATCTTTTCCGACGATATAGTAGCGCTCATCGTGTGGAGTTTTCTTTGTGATTGTAAATCCATGTCGCTCACCAAGTGTCAGAAATACTGCGCCGTCGTGATAACCGACGACTTCTCCATCTTCACTGAGCACATCACCGCGAGTTTGCGGAATGTAGTGTGAGAGAAAATCTTTCAGATCAAGGTCGCCGAGCATACAAATACCCTGACTGTCTTTTTTGCGCGCAGTCGGCAGACCATACATCTGCGCAAGCGCGCGCACTTTGTCTTTTTTCATTCCGCCGAGCGGAAAAAGAACATGCGCAAGATCTTCATTTGTCAGTCGATACAAAAAGTACGCCTGATCCTTTGCAGGATCAACAGCTTTCATGAGTGAATATGTTGCTTCGTTGCTCTTTTGCTCTATTGCTCTATTGATTTGAGCGTAGTGACCAGTAGCAATAAAGTCTGCTCCGCGAGCTTTGGCAAATTCCCAAAACACACCAAATTTTATTTCCCGATTGCACATAACATCAGGATTTGGAGTGCGTCCTGCTTTATACTCGGCGATCATATAATCGGCTACAGCTTTCTTGTATGCATCCTCTGCATCGCACTCAAGAAATGGTATGCCGAGGTGTGCTGCTACACGCATCGCATCGAGACGATCGTCTTTAAAATTGCACTGGATAAAGTCGGGCTGCCATGTACGGATAAAAACCCCGACTACGTCGTAACCAGCATCTTTTAAAAGCGCCGCTGTCACAGAGGAGTCGACACCGCCTGAGAGGCCTACAAATACTGTTTTTGCATGAGAAGTCATGAGTAGAGA
>CAYTCQ010000093.1:0-1748 GCA_964436485.1 uncultured Candidatus Saccharibacteria bacterium
ATGCCGCGTCTCGCATGGATTCGCCAATGCGCGCCTTTGAGATGCTTTCTGAGCGCAATCCTGTGCAAGCTGGCATGCGAGCTGAACATCTTTCAAAGATAAATGATGATCGTAAAAAGCTTGTGGCACAGATCATGAAAGAGGTCACTCATACTCTCTCGCTGCGCACGCTCGGTCCAGTGATTGTCGTAGGCAATCCTGAGTGGCGTGTCGGCGTGCTTGGTATTGTGGCGGGTAAAATCGCCGAAGAGTATGATCGACCTGTTTTCGTGTGGGGACGGGGGAGCGACGAACTCCTGAAAGGATCATGCCGGTCTAACGGAAGCGTAAACGTTGTCCATCTGATGGAGAAGGCGCGTGATGCATTCGCCGATTTTGGTGGACACGAGCTTGCCGGAGGATTTTCAGTACATCCAGATCGCATTCATGTCCTCGAGGAAACACTGTGCGTATTGTACAAAGAAGCACAGCAAGACAATCTCACTCCAAGTGACATGATCGATGTGACGCTTTCACTCAAAGACGTAAGCGAAACAACCTGTGCGCAGATTGCGAGCCTCGCACCATTTGGGCTCGGCAATCCAAAGCCGACATTTTTGTTTGAAAACGTCTGTGTTCAAAACGTGAAAATGTTTGGTAAAGAAAAAAACCATCTTGAGCTTACGCTTTCTGATGAGAAAGGCGCGCAGGCAATTGCAGTTGCATTTTTTGCTGATGCCGATTCATTTACGAAGAAAGTAGTAGCAGGAGAGAAGATCGACCTTATTGCAACAATCGAGAAGTCGTACTTTTTAGGACGGGCAAACTTGCGATTGCGGATTGTTGACATTTTGTAAAAAATATTTTAGAATATGCGAAAATAACATTTAAATACTATATATTATGCTCATACTTCCGTTTAGCATCGAAGATTATTATTTGCATATTGACCTATTCGGTTTAAATGCAACACAACTACAAAAAGAGGAATTATCCTATTTTTCTTTGAAATCTGGTATCGTTACTCTTCCATTGGATAAACACGACGACGTACAGTGGGTTAAAGATCTCTGTAATAAAACACTCTCATTACATCATCGCAGTAAAGCTCGTAAAGAATTTGTTACCAAACTCTGGGCAGGATTGACACCAGAGACATGGAAACTTTATTGGGATTATGCTGAATACTTTTATGGCTTTATTCCAGGAGACTATATTGATGAAAAATTATTACCAAAAGAGTTGAAAGTTTTAGAAGCTTAGAATTAGAACTATTTATCCCCGCGATTTGTTTCGCGGGGATTTTTGTTTACAATGAGCCCATATGCACGAACGAATAATCATCTTTACTGACGGCTCATCACGCGGTAACCCAGGCAAGGGAGGCTGGGGGGTGATTCTTGTAGATGCAAAAGACAAAGTCACTGAGCTTGGCGGCAGAGAAGACATGACGACCAACAACCGCATGGAGCTCGCGGCTGCCAAAGAAGCGCTCTCGTTCATCGAAGCTCGCAAGCTTGAAGGTGACATTGAAATACACACAGACTCCGCATATCTTTTGCAGGGCGTGACTGGCTGGATGTATGGCTGGGAGAAAAACGGCTGGAAAACAAAAACAGGCGAGCCGGTACTCAATCAAGATCTTTGGAAAGAAATTGGGGCACTTGTCTTCCGTCTCAAGCAAAAACGAGAGATCGAATGGAAGAAAGTGAGCGGCCACGTTGGCCACCGAGGCAATGAACGTGCCGATGAGATCGCCACAGCTGCGG
>CAYTCQ010000094.1:0-1734 GCA_964436485.1 uncultured Candidatus Saccharibacteria bacterium
GCAAATACTTCAGTCATGTTTTCAATATTTTGGATGGCAAGCACGATTGTCACGACATCAAAGGAGTTGTCTTTTGCAAAGCCGAGCTTGTGCGCAGGTGTTGCGTGAAATTCGATGTCTGGAGAGTGCTTCTTGGCGGCAGCAATAAGCTCTTCAGAAATATCTGCGCCTGTAACACGAGCGCCCTCCGCTTTCCATTTGCGAGTAAAAAATCCTTGTCCGCAGGCAAGATCGAGCACGTGCATATTTGGCTTAAGTGCAAGAAGGCGCGAGAGGTTGGGCGCGATCACTTTTGCCTGATAGCTATCAGGACTTGTCTCAAGATGTGTGTCGTACCATTCGGCCACATTGCCCCATGATGTTTGAGCGGGTTTAGTAGGAGTAGATTTCTTTTTGGACTGAGTAATTTTTTTTGAATTGTTTTTCTGTTGCATGGCTATTGTTTGATGATGGTTACTGTTTCTGGATTTTTGTCTTGTATGACGGCGGTAAAATGTATGCGATCAAGGAGTTGTCCTGTGCCCGTACTCACGTTGACACGCCATTTTCCCGCGTCGGTGATGCGGTGAATCGAGTATGTGCGATATCCGCCATCCCTACCACCCAAGATTGGAAGTGTGACGGTACCTGAGGTCACCCACTGTCTCGACTGTTCATCGTAGTGTTGCCATTGGTGGACAATAGATGTTGAAAATGAAACGGGAGAAAAGATGGCGGTGTACGCATATACTGGAGCGTTGAGCTCTGATGTGTAACGAGTTGTGATGCCGAGACTTGAGAATGCTTTTTCAAACAGAGTCTGTGGAAGCTCTGTGCTCACAGAATAATCGCCGTCACTTGTGCGTGTGATTGAGTGATAAATACCCGAGTCTTCAGCTGAAAGTGGCAGTGGCGGAATAAGTCCGAAGAAGTAGAGTGTATTTACACCTACAAAAATACCCGCGATCCATTTTACGATCGATAGTTGATGGACGCGAAACTGGTTTTTGGCAGAGAGTCGCAAGATGAGTAGGAATAGAAATGTAAGTGCGAGCGCGATGAGTCCGCTTAACACGAATATACGAGGTCCGATTTCTTTAGTGAGGACAGGCACAAAGTAGATCGCAAAAAGAAGTATAGAGAGGAAAAGAAAGATAATTTGAAATGTCGTACGTTCATAGCGCTTCTTGAGACGCTCATTTGCGATGAAGGCTACCGCAAGCATAAGGAAGAAGGGCCATGCGACAGAAAGCACCCCACTACGGAAATAGAACACAATAAACGTGCTCATAAGTCCTCCAAACATAAACTGCGTGATACTCACGAGCCAGAAATGGAGCGTGTTGGGATCTTCTTTTTCATCGATCTCGAGCTTCTCGTTACGCGCGTGTCCGATGTTGATGAATACAATACACACGGCTGCGATCAGAATATGTATTGCGATCCAAAAGTTTTCCCAGAAGAGATCGGCGCGCGTCAAAAAGAGCGCGTTAAAGACGAATCCGGCAATTACAGAGAACGATGAAAGAGGTCGTTCAAAATGAATGAACCAGTTTTCGACAGACTTAATTATTTTTTTACGTTTTGGCATTTACTTTGGGAAATAGAGCATGGGATCAAGATATGCATTTGCTGCGGCTGTCGGGATCGTTATTGTTCTACCACGGCAACTTTTACTTGGGAAGCTTGTGATAGTGACACCGTCATTTGGAAAGACAGATACGTGCAGATGTGGACCTGTGGCATACCCTGTTG
>CAYTCQ010000095.1:0-1733 GCA_964436485.1 uncultured Candidatus Saccharibacteria bacterium
CACATCAGGAAGTGCACGATCGGTAATAACGGACATCGCGTACGAGATGTACGACGTCTTCATTTCACTCGTGATACCAACTGAAACAACAGAGTTCCCTGCTGAAGGACTCTCTTCTACAACCTCTTCGTTTTTCTTTGTTTTGCCTGCCATAGTGATGTGTGTATACCGCTTACTCTATCATAAAAAGTGATGTCACTCTACTTGCTTTTGAGCTGACCGAATGTCGATGAGAAGCTCGATCCAACTGACTTGAAAAAGCCCGTAACCGCGCCCGTGTCTTGATTGGAACTACCGCGCTCAAGCCGAAACACAAAGAACCAGCCCGTCAGTACTATGCCCGTGATAACGGCCATCGACACAATAAGAATGCGCGTCCGGACTGCTTCCGGCTTTTCTCGAAGAGATGCAATCTTACGCGAGAGCGACATACGGATTAGTTCTCAGTAAGCACAATAACGTCGCCGTCTTTTGCTTCAATTTCTTTTCGGCGAATAGTGAGCTTTTCGAGAGGCTCGACGTTATTCTCACCTGCCTCTTTCAAAAATGTCTTAAGTGAATCTTTTGTGTAGTCCATCGGAATCACGATCTTCGGCTCAACGGCAACGGCAATCTTATTTGCAGCTGCAGGAGTAAGTGTGCCGAGTGGTACAAATAGAATGTCTGTGTTTGCGAGTACTTCAAGCTCTTCGGCAAGAAGTGGCTTTTCAATAGGACCAAGAAATCCAATAGCAATATCTTCAACAATAAATGAATAAACTGCACTCTGGTATTCCTTGCCATCGATATGAGTGACTACTCCCTTTCCGCGGACTGTGACGCCTGAGTGTTCGTATTCCCCTGGCCCTGCGATCATAAATGGAACAGTGTCGCCATGCGTGACGCGGTCAAATCCGTTGTAATCAGGGTGTGCTGTCGTCGAAAGCGCGAGTACGCTTCCAAAACGAGCGGCATCTTTGCCATTCTTCCCTTCCTTGCTCGGCGGATTGATCGCCACAACCGTATCGCCCTGCGCTATCTTGAAATACTGCCCGCCGTAGTACGTGATAATCATACGAATAAATATACCCTAGCGAGAGGCTTTTTAAAAGAGCTATTTATGGGGCTGGGGCACGACGGTTTTATTGTGAAAGAGATCTTTATACAGCGCATCTTGTTTTGCCTGTCGTAGATCGATATCGGCTGACACTTCCTGCGTCGTGCGGATGATGAAAAACGTACACGCTACGGCGATGAGTGTGATAAAAAAGACGGCGTAGATGAAATTGATCGAGTGCTTCACAAACACAAGTATAAATAAAAAAGGCCGCTATTAAAATAGAGCCTTGATTATTAAATGAGAACCTTTTTTCTTTCCAGAAAGTGCGTACCGCACCCATGCAACACATATACCGAAAACAAATAGTACAGCGGCAACGGTCGTGAGAGCATTTGTAAACGTGTTTACAGCAGTTACAAAACTCTCCCGATCAAATACCCCCCAAAGGAAGAATACTAGTGCAATCAGGACAATGAGTACGAAAGTAGTCCAGCGATAATCGGTCGTAACTTTTGTCAAAAATGATTCCGGATGAACTCTGCCACAAGTAGGACATGTGCGTGGCGTGTATGGTGTTGCCATAAGCTATATTAAGTTTTTAGTTTCGATTATATTATATCACACATACATATTAAAGTCAATATAGCTAAAAAACCTTATATATAGTAGTGTAATTCCATTACCAGTCGGAGCT
>CAYTCQ010000096.1:0-1704 GCA_964436485.1 uncultured Candidatus Saccharibacteria bacterium
CAAGACCGTTGACCGCATCTTTACCGATAGCTCCCGGCATGCGCGCATAGCCCACAAGTCGCATTGTGAGCTTTTCAATTAGGCGCACTTCTTTGTCTGTCGGAGCCTGCTTCAAGATGAGGTGGACGAGCTTGTCCGTATCACTCATCGTGCCACTACCTTCAAAGTCTTCGTCTTCCTCGTCGAGATAGCTGTCTTCGTAACGCTTCTTATATGACATTTCCGTATTCTAGTTATTTTTCAAAAGCTGTGCAAACTTTTCTTGTACCTTAGCCACTTTTGGATTGATGACGATCTGACAGTACGCTTTATCTGGATTGCGAGCAAAATAATCCTGATGATATTCTTCTGCCGGATAAAACGCGCCGAGCGGCGTCACTTCCGTCACGACTTTGCCACCGTCAGCAGATGATGCGTCTATTTCTTTGATCATTGCTTCAGCCTGTTCTTTTTGTGCCGGAGTTGTATAGAAAATCGCAGAGCGATACTGCGTGCCGACATCGTTGCCTTGCCTATTGAGCTGACTTGGATCGTGCGTGGCAAAAAAGACAGTCATGAGAGTCTTAGCGTCTATCTGTGATGGGTCATACTCGATCTTTATCACCTCAGCGTGACCAGTCGTACCAGTGCATATCTGCTCATATGTCGGGTTCACAATAGTACCACCCGTATAACCAGACTGGACCGACATAACTCCTTTTAAGCTCTTAAATACAGCCTCCGTACACCAGAAACAGCCGCCCCCAAACGCGATAGTTTCCTTGTTTTCCATGTCTTTATTATATCCCGATAAGTTTAGAATTCCATTAACACCAATATGCCACACTTCTAGAAAACTCGTTCTTTGTTTTGGGAACAATATACCTATACCCAACGCAAAACCCCGCCGGAGAGCGGGGCTTTTGCGTTTTTATTTCAAAATATCTTTAAGATCGGCAAGTGGAATGCGTGACTCAAAAAGTCCTGCCACATACGCGGCCACTTGATACGGCGGAAACATAATGACGAGATTATTTCCATCAATGTAGAAAAATTGAAGCGATTCCGGTGTCGGAGATGTTCCATTGCGGATCCAGTCGAGCTGCATATCGTCGAGCTCAGATTCGAAACGCTTCTTAGACTGCGCGACTATATCGGGATAGACGATCGATGAAATCTTGTCGAGATACCGCGTGTCATCTTTAAACAAATCTGCAAGTTCAAGCTTGTTTCCGTTTTGATCAAACACAAACGTAATATACATAGTGTTTGGATGCGCGCCACCGGTATCCTGATAGATCTGATACGCATACGAGACAGTTGTATCTCCAGAATATTCTTTGTAGTTGATACCCATCTCATACATACGCTGCATATCTTTCAAGCGTGTTTGTTCTTCGGACGAAAGCATGTCATCAGACATTTGTTTGAAGTCAGTTTCGGCACTGACGATCCAGTTTTCCATGGTCGTACGCGCCTTTATGTCTGCGTCATGCGAAAGAGATGTCTTTGATGGAAACACGGCTTTTGTTTTATAAAAATCTGTGGCTGTCTCGTGTGTAAAATCGCCACCTGGGCCGAGTATCGCTCCTGCAATAGAACTGGTTGGAGTAGTGACCGATGGATGCTTGGTTGAATACCACACACCTCCGGCAATAAGCACAAGACCAATAAGAACGACAATAATTTTTTTCTTCATAGTCGAAGTATAGCAAAATAAGAAAA
>CAYTCQ010000097.1:0-1669 GCA_964436485.1 uncultured Candidatus Saccharibacteria bacterium
TTCTTACTTTCCAGGATTCGAGGCTTGCACGATGCACCTCGCAGGCAAGGATGCCTTTTACATCGATGGGATGCTCAACGAAGCGTCCTTTTTAATTTTGGTAGAGTGAGGAGAATAGCTCATGCGAGCTGAAAATTTTTTGGTGAGTGTGATGTTGGAGAATGGTGCGAGGGTGTATCCTTGCCAGAGTGCGTATGTCGGTCTGTCCAATGCTGGGAAGTGTGGGTGCGGAGAATGTGGTCAGCTGAATCATAGTTGCGATCGTTCCCAAGACAAGAAGCCGCGACCGATATGCGACTGTTGCCCAGGTGATTAAGGCGACTGTGGTTGTGTAGTAAAAATGCAAGGTAGTGTGTTATGGATATTCCGAGCCAAAGTGAGGGGTGACTTCAAAGTTGAAGTTTGCCCCTCATTTCTTTTTTTGCTATGGTTTTACCATGAAACAAGCTACAGAAGGGAAAATTCGTGTTGCTGTTCTCTTTGGCGGCAAATCAGCAGAGCATGAGGTTTCTGTTCGGTCGGCGCAGAATGTTGTTCGTGCGCTTGACAAAAAGAAGTATGATGTAATACTCGTCGGTATCGATAAAAACGGCGCATGGAATTTTTGTGAAATGTCACAATTATTTTCCGGGGAAATGAAAATTTTTTGCAAACAAGGCACTTCTTCTCGTGCTATTCCCCAACCTTTCAATGTTGGTGGGGAATTTTTAAGAGGAAAAGGCTTTGAGAGGATAGATGTTGTTTTCCCTGTTCTTCATGGACCATTTGGAGAGGATGGCACGATACAAGGACTTCTGAAGTTGGCTCAAGTCCCCTTTGTTGGAGCAAGCGTGCTTGGCTCCGCCATTGGTATGGATAAAGATATAACGAAGAGACTTCTGCGAGATGCAGGAATTCCTATTGTTCGGTTTCTTACCTATAAAAAGCATGAAAGAAAAAACATCACTTTTGAAAAACTGAAGCAATCACTTGGAGTGCCTTTTTTTGTCAAACCCGCCAATCTTGGATCTTCCGTGGGCGTTACGAAAATTCATAATAAGCGAGAATATAGTGTCGCTCTTGAATTGGCTTTTTCGTATGACAACAAAATTCTGATTGAAGAATACATTGACGGAAAAGAAATTGAATGCGCCGTTCTTGGAAATGAAGCGCCGATTGCTTCCCTCTGCGGCGAGATAATTCCTCACCATGAGTTTTATTCGTACGAAGCGAAGTATCTTGATGAAAACGGGGCGGCACTATCCATTCCGGCTCATATCCCAAAACATGTCTCAAAGAAGATTCAGAAGCTTGCCATTCAAGTATTTGAAGTCTTGTGTTGCGAGGGGATGGCCCGTGTGGATTTTTTTGTGACGGACGATGAAAATATTTTTATCAACGAGATAAACACTATACCGGGATTTACTTCTATCAGTATGTATCCGAAACTTTGGGAGGCAAGTGGCATTTCATATGAAAAACTTATCGATACCTTGATTGAGTTTGCCATCAGACGTTTTCATGAAGAACAAAAACTTCAAACATCATTTTGACGCGAGCGTATCCTGCAAAGACTTACCCATTTCAGGGTACGGCAAGTTCCAGTTGGCGGGTATCCCTCTTCTTTATCGCGATGTGTCCCTGGCAGGAATCGGACCTGCGGCCTTCTGGACCGGAACCAGACGCTCTA
>CAYTCQ010000098.1:0-1602 GCA_964436485.1 uncultured Candidatus Saccharibacteria bacterium
AAGAGGTTCGAGCCAAAGATTTCTTTGGCCGTGACCTTTTTGGCAAAAAGGTCAGAAGCCTGTGCGATTTTTTTCAACTTTTCCCCATCATTAAGCCATTTCTCCATAGGTTCGAGCCAAGCGTTTGCCGTGTGCTCTAAACGGGTCCGTTTTTCTTCGAGCGACTTCTTTTGACTCAAGAGATCAGCCTTCTTTTTGAGATACACTTCTCGTTCAATATCCTGCGCGAGATACCCATCAAGAAGTCGCTCGACTTTGGTTTGAATGTCTCGAATCGTTTGCTCTGTGTCGCCTTGTAGGGATTTGCTAGAAGTCGATACCTCTCTTCGATCTTGCTCAAGCTTGTCTCTAAGCTCCTGTACCCATTCTGAGGGCAAAGCCATTTCACTGAGGAGCTTAGAAATCTGCTCATCTAATTTTTCCTCTCGAACATACGTTTCTTTACAATCAATCGTTTTACTTTTCTTTGTGCAACGATAATAGGTGTATCTATGAACATTTCCATTTCGCTCACGCTTCAAGTGATGTTCACCTGTAATCATCATGCCGCACGTTCCGCATGATAAAAGGCCACATAACGCTCTCGGTTCCTTTGTGACGGTGTGATGGGCACGAGAGCGTCCTTTGAGAACGTCTTGAACTTTATCGAACAGTTGTTTTGTGATGATGGGTTGGTGTTTTCCTTCGTACAATTCTTTTCCATATCGAAAGAAACCAGTATAGAAAGGATTAGAAAGAATGTACGAAATTCGATCTTTCTTGAGGGGATTGCCAAAAGATGAAGTGATGCCGTGTTTTGCCAAGAAGAGGGCAATCGCTTCTAAACAGGAATTATTTTCTGCGTAGAGTTCAAACGCTTTACGAATAACGACCGATCGCTTGCGATCAACCATAATTGTCTTCGCTCTCACATCGTTCAGATATCCGATAGGCGCAAGTCCAGGATATTCACCTTTTCTTACTTTTTGCCTCATTCCCCGTTTAGTGTTTTCTGAGAGGGCGTCTACGTAGTATTTACTTTGTCCGAAAGCAATGTTCAGCATGAACTTTCCTTGAGGAGTATTCTCAAACCAGAATTGAGGAGATTTCAATGCTGTCATCCTTTCACAGTCCAAGAGGTAAATAATCTTTCCTCCATCTACTGAGTTACGTGCTAAGCGATCTGGATTCCAAGTGACGATGCCGGTCGCTTCTCCACGTTCAATCCTATTCATCATGGAATTAAAGATAGGTCTTCCTGGTATTTTGGCTGATTGTTTTTCAACGAACTCCTCAGCAATGAAAAGATTTTCTTGCTTTGCAAACATACGCAGCTCTGTAAGTTGCGCTTCTATACTCAGCACTTGCTTGTCTTCTACGTCCGTTGATTTACGTGCGTAGAGAAAGAATTTTTGTTCCATATAGAAGATGAGAAGGTTCTTAGGTAAATCAATGATTGTATAAAATTTATCGGTCTTGAGTCCTCGAACATTTCGTAAGAGGAAAACTGGTTACTCAACGTTCTCCGACTGAACACCAACAAATTTTATACAATCTTTTTGAACTCAAATCGCCGCCCTGGTGCACTCAACCCAAAAAGACTTCAAAAGCCTATGGATTGTC
>CAYTCQ010000099.1:0-1586 GCA_964436485.1 uncultured Candidatus Saccharibacteria bacterium
AGCAAAAGACATGGGTAAGGCGCGACAATATATTCTTGCAAACGCGTTTGAAGCGCTCATTGGATCTGTGTATCTTGATCAGGGTTACGAAGTAGCCGAGCGATTTATCGCGCACACACTCTATGGACGCGCTGCTGAAATCGTAAAAAAGAAACTCTGGCGCGACTCAAAATCACTCGTGCAAGAAAAAGCGCAAGAGCATGTGGGCGTTACTCCATCATATAAAGTGGTGAAAGAGAGCGGTCCTGATCACGACAAATACTTTACGATTGGTATCTTCTTTGGCGCGCAGAAAATAGCCGAAGGAAAAGGGCACTCAAAACAAGAAGCTGAGCAAGACGCTGCTCGTGCCGCACTTGAAGCCAAAAAGTGGTTGGATTAAATTATCCCTAGAATATTGACTTCTTGAGAATTATCGGCATAATTATGCCGATAATTTTTCTTTTATAACCGATGTGTCCGCGAGAGCGGATGAGTCACAAAAAATCTAAATATGAAAAGTAGTTTTGATGTTGGGTTGATGCATGAATTTGCTATTACTGCCTCTAAGATGGGGTGGCTACCCAGTGATATTGCCGACTTGGCAAAGGATCAAAAAAAGATGGAATTATTTTTAGGCGTTCTTTTAGATACTCATATTATATCGCCTAAAGAATATATTGTCCGACTTGATGCTGATCCTGTGTTCCCAGAAGGTTCTGAGCTGATTAGTAACAACAAAATTGGCGAAATTCGCTGGGATTCGAACCAAGCCATCCTCTTACAGGAGAAGAAACAGAATGATAAAACAGAAGTTACAGGTTTTGATGTGTGTAAAAAATATGAAAGCAATAAGAAGTTGGCAAACCTACAACTATGTGAGTATCTACTAAAGAATCAAAATCTTATTCCGCGATCTTGGCGATGGAGTAATATATTTTTTCTTGGGACGGTATTTTATGTAAACTGGAACGGAAAATGGTATGTTCCATTTATTTCCTCTGATAGTCAGGGCAAATGGGGTCGTCAAGATTGGTCACTGGATAGACCTTTTTGTGGAGATGAAAATGATGGAGACTTTAAAATTTTATGTCTTCCATAATATATATACCTGACATTAGCTTGTCGGGTATATTTTTATTATGGAGATTTTATATACTAGAAAAATCTTATATTTCCGCTATAGTTATAGGGTAAATGCTCAAACGCATAGAAATCAGCGGCTTTAAATCATTCGCCAAAAAGACGGCGCTTTCTTTTGATACCCCTGTGACCGCTATCGTCGGTCCAAACGGTTCTGGTAAATCTAATGTTGTTGAAGCCGTACGCTTCGTGCTCGGTGAGCAGTCTATGAAATCGCTCCGCGGAAAGGGCGGCAGCGACCTCATTTGGAAAGGCTCAAAGCTTCTCGGTGCGCTTTCAAAGGCTCGCGTGGCCATCACATTCGACAATAGTGGCCGTCAGTTTGCTTTTTCATCATCATCAGGCGCTATTGCAGATCTTGCCTTCGATGAGATCACGCTTTCACGCGAAGTCTCAAGCGATGGTGGTAGTGCGTATTTCATCAACGGCACAAGCGTGCGCCTCAAAGACATTCAAGAGCTTCT
>CAYTCQ010000100.1:0-1578 GCA_964436485.1 uncultured Candidatus Saccharibacteria bacterium
ACGCCGGCAAAATTTATAAAAATACTTGCAGCAGCACAAAACTAAAATGCGATCTATCAAATCTCTCAAAAATATTAAAGGCAAGCGCATCATCGTGCGTGCCGATTTCAATGTTCCTGCCCAAGGGGCTCGTGTGCGCGATGGGGGACGCATTATGGCAGCACTTCCAACACTTTTGTTTTTGAAGAAGAAAGGCGCGAAGATCGTGATCATTAGTCACATTGGCCGTGATCCACAGGATTCACTCAAACCCGCATACACTTTTTTGAAAAAGCACATTGCCGCGCAGTTTGTACCAGAGCTTTTTGGCACAAAAGCTGATAAGGCGATAGCTAACATGAAGAATGGCGATGTCCTCTTGCTTGAAAATCTGCGCTCAGATAGCAGAGAAAAAGAGGGAAATATGCAATTTGCAAAAGCCCTTGCTGTATATGGCGATATCTATATAAACGAAGCCTTTCCCGTCTCACATAGGGCAGATAGCTCAATCGTACTTTTGCCGAAGCTCTTGCCCGCATATGCTGGTATACAGCTTGAAAAAGAAGTGAAGGAGCTTTCAAAGGCACTCAATCCAAAGCATCCATTTCTCTTTATCCAAGGGGGAGCAAAAGCTGAAACAAAAATTCCGCTCATCAAACGCTATCTTAAAACAGCCGATCAGGTGTTTGTGGGAGGCGAACTCGCCGATGATTTTTATGCAGCCGCGAATCTTGAAATTGGAAAGTCGATGGTAGATAAGGGTATTCCAGATTTGAAACCACTTTTGAAACATAAAAAACTTATTCTTCCTGCGACTGTTGTTGTCAAAAAACCGAGTGGAGAGTCCGTATCTATTCCAGCTGATGAAATCAAAAAGGGAGATAAGATTCTTGACATCGGTGGTATGAGTATTGAAGGTCTTGCCTCATATATTAAAAAAGCAAAACTTGTACTCTGGAACGGTCCGATGGGTTGGTATGAAGGAGGATATACAAAAGCAACGGAACAGCTACTCTCAATGCTTGCGTCTGCAAAAGCAGAGACAATTATTGCCGGCGGAGACACTGCCGTACTTGCTGACAAGAAAAAATACAAGGGAAAGTTTTCGTTTGTCTCAACTGGCGGTGGGGCCACACTCGAATTTCTGGCCAAGGGAACACTGATTGGAATTAAAGCGCTTAAATAATTAAAAAAGCCCTTTAAAGGGCTTTTTTAATTTTCTCTGCGACGATTTCTTTTTCACCGTCTTTATATTCATGACCTTGCCACATTTCGTATCCGTCACCCTCATGTCGAGGCATGAGGTGGATATGAGCGTGAAATACTGTCTGTCCTGAGTGGATGCCGTTGTTCATGGCAAGATTCATGTGTTCAACATTCAGTCCATCCTTTATGCCATGAGCCACTTTTTTAACCGTACGCATCATCTTGGTCGTGAGCTCTTCAGGTACTTCAAAAATGTTTACAAAGTGAGCCTTTGGGATGACAAGTGTATGACCCGCATTTACGGGCTTTATATCAAGGAAGGCGAGGGTATCCTCGTCCTCATACACCTTTGTCGAAGGCACTTCTCCGGCAATTATTTTGCAAAATAGGCAG
>CAYTCQ010000101.1:0-1502 GCA_964436485.1 uncultured Candidatus Saccharibacteria bacterium
GAGCCACCTTCAGCTCAATATATGCGCATGCAGTAACAAGTAGCAGAAGGCCTCGGTATTCGTATCGAAAAAGGCACATTTCCTTAAAGTATTTCAACAGCCGATCTTATTTCTTCTATCCAACCCATTGCCGAGACTCCGCCCATGGCAGGACTCATCGTACTGCTTCCGTTGCCACATCATATAGATAGACAGGCAGTGCTAAATGCCGTACCACTTGTGCTTGATGTCGATACAACAGGCGCGCAGGCGTCACAGCTTTTTTATGAAAACAAAGCACTCTATGCATATCCAACAGCGCTTGCAGTGCTTGCCGTACTCGACTCACTCGCGCTCGATCTTTCAGAAAAAAAGATCGTCATGGTAGGGCAAGGTATGCTTGTGGGAAAGCCAGTCACACATATGCTTCGCGCGCGTGGACTCGATGTAACTGTGGTTGATCGAGACACACCCGACCCAACTTCTTTGTTTAAAAATGCAGACGTTCTTATCTCTGCTGTTGGTAAACCACATTTCATTACAAAAGACGATCTCAAGCAGGGAGTGATTGTCATAGACGCCGGTACTTCAGAGCTTGAAGGAGGAGTTGTGGGCGATATAGACCCAGAAGGTCTTTCATCTGTTGCGTCAGCGTTTTCGCCCGTACCGGGTGGTGTGGGTCCGGTGACAGTGGCGATGCTTATGCAAAACATTGTCCAGTCTGCCGAAAAGATGAAGTAGCACTATGATCCTGCAAACAATGCCAATCCATTTTTTAGATACTGTCACACCTACACAGTTTGATGTTGTCGTATTTTGCGCGACACTTCTCGGCACGCTTACGCTTGTTACAGCGACCCTCTATTTACTATTTCGCCCAATAAAAGAGAGCGGTATTCTTGCTCCGCTTGCAAAACTCGGCGATCGTTTCGGCTCGATTCTTGTCGTCATGCTTTCTGTTGTTACAAGCTGGTTTGGCGCATTTTTCTTAAAACAGATTTTTTCAATACCGCGACCGTTTGTTTTTAATCCCGCTGTTCATCCGCTCTTTATGCAAAGCGGACTCGGATTTCCATCTGAACACGCGGCCGTCTTTATGTCACTTGCAGTTGCGATCTGGTACCTCAACAGAAGGGCAGGGGCCATCTTCCTCATCTTGGCGCTTATCATCGGCACCGCTCGCGTTTTTGCCGGAGTACATAGTCCACTCGATATACTTGGGGGATATGCTCTAGGTGCTCTGGTTTCAGCTTGTATCTATAGACTGTCTAGTAAAATCCATACAAAATAGCCTTATTTTTTTTTAAAACCCTCAATTTTTATTACTTCATCCATAGTTTGATTGTTTCAAATAATGTTGAATCTTACAAGAACTGGTTATGGCAATTGCGACATACGCTGGCCAGCGCTCCATGTTTTTATATCTTGTTTATAGTGTTCAAAGTTTTTAAATATTGCTAAGTCAGCTCGGCGACGAATGAGCCAGCCTTTATAACCGGTTGTAACACGGCGGCCTTCTTGCA